>NZ_JBDFXP010000012.1:0-117582 GCF_040911965.1 Phocaeicola sp. RTP21359st1_B8_RTP21360_211022 | reverse complement strand
TGAAGAACGATTGACAAATGCTTCAGCGGAGTCGTTCAATGCTAAAATCAAAGCTTTTCGAAGCCAGTTAAGAGGGGTGGCTGATCTGAAGTTCTTCATGTTCAGACTGGCTAGGCTATACGCTTAAAAGAAAGCTTGCCAACCCGGAAAATCCGCTGACCCATAAAAATTCAAAGATTCTAGAAGATTTTTATAGAGTTATAAAAAGAAGTTCCATCAGAAATCCCCGGTACCAATTCATATTATTGACCGACATACCAAATGTATATCAATCGTCTGAATTGCCCGACAACATGGAATTATTCCGCACGCTGAACCTTAACACCATATTACCATTATGCGATTTGGCTTTGACCGACTCACATTCTGACGCATGGCTGGATTGTACCTTTGCTCAAATACCGGTACTGAAATATTCGCCTAAAGATATGATAAACATAACTCCGATGAAATTGGAGCAACAAATAGAATATGCATTACAAAATAAAACAACACTAACACAAAAGGCGAAAGAGTTATGCGATTTCTTTGAGCGTAAGAATCGGGAAATAAACAAAATAGCCGATATGTTAATAGAAAGAGCAGGACGTAACAGATATAACTCATGCAGACTCCGGCCGCACACTTATTAAAGTAATTCAGCGTTCATACCTACTTCCACGTCCAAATGAACGTTAATCGCTCCAATGAATTTCTTTTTTTAAGTGATTGCGGCCGCTCCATGAGTTTTCTCTTATAAAACAAACCGGGTTATGACAGAATACGAACTTGATAAAATAAAGAAATCATTTGTCCGTTCCAATGCTAAGTGCCCTGTAGAGGTAGCTTGCCTGCTCACTGTTATAAAATATTACAACGGAAAAGAAACGGACATACATACATTGACCGAATGGTGCAAAATAAATGGAAAGCTTACCTTGGCAGGAATGAAACAAGGGGCTATATATTCCGGCATGAAAGCCGAAATATGTTTGCAAAACATTCATCAATTAACACAAAGAAAACTTCCCATCATCCTTTTCACTCTCAATGATTTCAATGTACCAGGATATGTAGTCTGTTACGGCATTCATGAATCCCGATTCATTATCTGGGAACCAGAATTCGGACTCATGCAATATTGGGCGGACGAAATGAAAACATTATGGATAAAAGGAATAGCCCTGACCCTCTTTCCCACACAAGATTTTATGAATTCGGCAAATCTCCATCTAAAATGGTGGGAAATATATAGCTGGAGCAAACTATGGAAAAGAAAGGTAGAACATTGGTACGAATATATATGGTTAAACGTACCTTTATTCCGCCAAATGGTATATAAGCTGGGTAAGAACAAATGAAATGTGAAAAGTAGGCACTCATAATCTTTCCTTCTCACTCTCTCCGGCACCACTACCCTTATATTTATTACGCGTAGCATTAAATTTATAGCGTACCGTCAGCATCACTTTCCTACTATCATAATTATTAATTTGCAAAGAAGATGCCCGGTTATAATACATACGGTTTCCAGACTTCATACCATGGAACAAATCCGTACCACTCAGTTTCACAGACATCCTATCCCCCCAAAAGAACTTTGTAACCCCGGCATCCACATAAAAAATATTCTTGGTTTCCGAGCAATTCTCCATATCGCCTTTACTTTGATAATTCATTTCCACCGAAGCCATCCAGCCGTGATTAAAATTAAACGTATTATTAAAAGCCCCCGTAAACATCGGTTTGTTCATCTTCAGCAATCCATCGGTAGTCTCCAGATCCAGCCATTGTTTCTGCACTCCCCAATTCAATTGCGGCGACCAGATTCCAAACTTAGGCGCCAATGACAAGAATGCTGAAACAGACTTCAAGCTATGAAGATTTTTGAAAGAAATAAGCGTTACCGCCGGATTATACTCCATTTGTTCCCCCCAGTAAATGATTGCATTTCTTCTGTCATTATAATCCACACTAAACTGCATAAACTTCCATGCCCCCATCAAAGAAACGTTATGCACCACCTCATGTTCCAATAACGGATTGCCGGACTGAAGCGTGAACCTATTGGCATACGTCACATTATTGCTCAACTGCTGGTAGGACGGACGACGCGTCTTTGCCGCATAACTAAGCTGTAACTGCACTCCGCCTATTTCAGAACCCAATGAAACACTCGGAAAGAAATTACTGAAATTCCGGCTTTGTCCTTCCATATATTTCCCATCCTCATAATAATCAAAGTTCACCCACTCATAACGTCCCCCCACGGAGAGTTGCCCTATGGGGGTATTGCGGCTATACTCTAAAAACGGACTGATATTCTGCTCTTTCAGTTTACTGAATGAAGTCGGCACATAACCTTCCGGATTCACATAATCATCCTGCCGCTCTGTATGACTGTATTCAGCCCCTATCATGACATTTCCTCCAAGCAGCGGACGGCTCAGCACCAGTTTGGCAGCAAAGAGTTCACTTCTCAATGTATTGGTAGAAGTGACAACCCTATCTTCCTTATTACTGCTTTCACAGACGCATCATATCTTGCACCGGGGCTGGTAATCAGTTCTACATTCTTAATATCTTCTGACTTCAGCTGGTCCAGTTCCGACAAATCACGCAGCAATCTTCCATTCACATAGATTATCGGGCTCCCTTTTCCAAATACCTCATACGCATCATTTTTCTTCTGAAGTCCCGGTATATGCTTCAACACATCCTCCGCCGTACCCATTTTGCTAAGTACTGTTCCTTGCACATGGGTCTGCAACCCTTCAGCAGTAAGTTTATATGACGGGCGATTCCCCTTTACCACGACTTCCCCCAACAGATTAACATCTTCATGCATCACAATCGTTACCGGAAATTGAGCATAGGCTTTTGTCATCGGAATAAAGCCAAGACAAGAAATTCTGAGTATATTGTTACCGCTTGTTTGGTCTATGCTGAAAATTCCTTGTTCATTGCTAATTGTACCTTGCACAAAAGATGAATCTTTGGAAGATAGCAATACCACATTAGCAAAACTGACAGGATTTCCTTTTTCATCAACTAATGAGCCGGAAACACTCTGTGCGTCAACAATAATCACTTGTAACACTAATCCGAGTAGTAAAATCACTTTCCTCATGTTCTATACTTTTTATTTTTTTGAAATTATCACAAACGTCTTAGCTCATCATTTGCCGCTCCTGTCCCTTTATACTTGCTCTTTGTTGTATTAAACTTATAGCGCAAAGTAATAGAAAATTCACGAGTATCCCATTGATTAGTCTGCTCCCAAATAATACTGCCAAAATATGTTTGCCAATAATTACGTGAACCATGAAAAAGATCGTTCCCTCGAAGTTCCAGACTTAAGGCATCCCTTAAAAATGACTTACGGACAGAGATGTCAACTGTACCATAATTTTTGAACTGATACAAATTCTGATAATTTCCTTTTCCCATAAAAAGCCCATCCAAACTGACAAGAAAATCACCAGGAAGTTCAAATGTATTGTTGAACCTTATTGTAGGACGAGGCTTATTAAACTCTATGCCATCTATTGTCATCCATTGTTTCTTCACGCCGATATTTAGGTTAGGATGCCAAAAGCCAATAGCCGGTGAAATAGAGAAAGAAACATTCAAAGTCGGACGATTATGATAATTGAGGTAAGTCATCATCATTGAATTGCCATTATCTATCGGATCTCCCCAATAAATGATTTCCTTACGCCACTGCTGATAGCTGACAAGTAACTGTAAAAAACGCCATGTACCGACCAATGAAATATCGTGAATGGTGCACGGCTCCAGCAATGGGTTACCACGTTGCATAGTGAAACGGTCTACATAGGTGACATTGTTGCTTAACTGGCTATAAGTAGGTCGTTGCGTTTTAGCAGTATAACTCAACTGTGTCCGGACAGAACCTAGTTTTCTTGAAAAAGAAAGATTAGGAAACCAGTTTCCATACATACGGCTCTGTTCATCCATGTGCACACCATCCTTATAATAATCAAAAGTTACATGCTCATATCTTACACCCAATGAAAGGTTACCTATCGGGAACTGACGGCTGTATTCGGCAAAGCCACTCAATCCATATTCCTCTACACGACTGATGGTACTTTCCACATATTTCTCCGGATTACGGTACTCGTCATTGCGACGGGTATCCGTATATTCTCCGCCTACCGAAAGATTACCTCCAAACAACGGATAAGAAAGTACCAATTTAGAAGCTAGCAATTTATTCCTAATGTAACTCTGTGTATGCACATCCCGACTTTCTTGCTCTTGACTGACTTCGTGATAAAGACCTTTTCCTGTAGAAGTATTAGTATAATAGTCTGTATTAAAATCAATATTCAAATCTCCCACAGTACCATTATAATAAACATTTAGTTGATGAGTAGGCTTACCGGAAGTAGAAGAATACTCTTGATTTTCCAAGTGGTCATAAAACTGATTGTTGGCTGTAATATCATTAGAGGTAAATACATCCGACTTCGTATTTGGACGGGAAGTAAGAGTATAGCGGAATCCCAGTGAATGTTTATCATTCAGGCTGTAATTAGCTCCTATTTCACCTCGTAAAGACTTGTCTACTACAGTTCCATCCAATAAATTCTGATATTTCCATAAAGAATCAGACTCCAAGGTATGTACAATATCATTTTTCATGATATATTCGTTCTTTAAATAACGGAATATACCAAAAATATCAAGTCCATTATGGCGGTAGTTTACATTCAATTGCTCTATCAAGTCTACATTCTGGCTCTGATAGTAACTGGAACGGAGATCGAAGCCGAAACCATCTCCGGCACGCCGGATAGTCTGTATACGGATAACGGCAGTTACAGTTGCATCATAACGTGCACCGGGATTAGTAACAACTTCTACGCTCTTAATATCTTCCGAATTTAGTTGATCCAATTCCGAATCATCACGTACCTGCCGCCCATTGATATAAATAAGAGGTGTTCCTTTGCCAAGTACTTCATAGGAATTCCTCTCTTTTATTACACCCGGTACTTTTCCCAATACATCGCTTGCTGATCCGGCTTTAGAGAGTACACTATTTTGTATATTAGTCACCAGTGCGTCGCCTCTCATGCGAGTAACAGGCATATCAGCTTTTACCACAACTTCAGCCAATATCTGTGTGTCTGAAGCGAGACAGATAATTCCAAGATCTGTACTTCTGTTATCTAATGGACGATAAACAGTAGCATAGCCAATAGATGAGATGCGAAGCACATCCTTTGTTTCTTTGACATTGAGACTAAACGCGCCTTCTTCATTACTGATACTTCCTGCCACGAAAGCAGAATCGGGCAAAGAAAGTAACACTATATTGGCATAAGGGACAGGTTGTTGTTGCTCATCAATTACTTTACCTGTTACCGTAACCTGTGCTTGCAGCTGCACTGCCAACCCCATAAAGAAGTATAAACAAAAAAGTATATTCGCTCTCATATTCTATATTTTTAAAGTTTCAAAAACACATTATATTACAAAGCTATAGAATAATCAACGGCACATTCTATCGGTTTATTATAGAAGCTATTACCTTGATCATAATTCCTTAGACGACAAGTCATCAGTGAACACTTTTTGTTTAATGTACAAGTAGAACAAGTATCTATATTTTCCAAACTAAATCCTCCTCGGAACATTCTCCATTTATCTCTATTTTCCCAAAGTTCTTTCAAATTTTCTTTTGTAAGATCTCCTACAAGCAATTCTTCATGTCCAAAAGCATAAATACATGGATATAATTTTCCATCCGAACTAACGCCAATATGCGTTGTTCCGGCAGAACAATAAACTTTGTTGTTAACAAATTCATGATAGCGTTCCAAAGTAGCAACTTCTACTAAAGACAAACTCAGAAGATGACCATATTCTTCCTCTAATTGAGCAAAATTGTGTTTTACAATTTCACGTTGAGAGCGTGACAATATTAAAGTCAAATTCTCGTTTGCTCTGCCTATTCTATCTGTAAATCCAAAGAAGATACCTTTTACTCCCAAAGAAATTGCTAACTTTACAGCTTCTTGTAAATAAAGATAATTATTTGAATTAATAGTGTATGTTAAGGAAACTTTTGCACCATGAGCGACCAAAAGTTCAATGTTTTTTACAACTTTATTAAAGACTCCTTTTCCTCTCAGCTGGTCATGCTGCTTATCCGAGTGCCCATCTAAAGATATAGTTAATGATACATTTTTTCTAGATAATGCCTCAACATTACTACTATTTATTAATGTACCATTAGTTAGTACTCTATAATTAATCCTTTTATCGACAATATTATTAAAGACCTCAGAAAAATGTGGATAAAACATGATTTCACCCCCTGTAAGTGTCACATTATGCATTCTGCAATCCTCAAACTGTTCAAAAATGCCAATCCAGTCAGAAACCCCAAGTTCTTTGTATCGACTACTATTAGGAGAAGAACTTTGGAAACAATGTTTGCATCTTAAATTACAATTATGTGTAAAATGCAATTCAGCAGTTAAAGGAGTAGATGTAATAGGAACATCATAACCACAAACTCCATCTCCATTAGGGAAACCATCTCCCTTATGTAATGGAAATTCCGAAGGAACTAAAAAATTTAAAGGTTCTACCTCCTTGCAAAGATTCCAAAACCCTTCCCAATCTATTTTAATATTCTTTTGCTCAATAGCTTCATACAAACTTGAAAAAGACAAAGCCTTATCATGAAATATTTTCAAAAGAGTATAACATGATCTTGTCACATACAAGGTTAAACGAGAAGTAATATCATAAACAGAATATTTTCTAGATTCATAATATGGATCTGTTCTTAATATCCAATTATTTGCTAATGTATATTTTATAGTTAAATCATTTATAATCATAAGAATCTATTTATAATGGTAAGTATTTATCATATATTCAGATATAAAAATTAAGATAAAGAAGGTACTTATCGCTAAGTACCTTCTACTTCAGACTAATCTTTTTAGATTGATCTGAAACAAATCATTAACCATTGCAGCAGATGATTCCACCAAGAGAACCTTCAGATGGTCTTTCAAGATCTTCATGCTTAATACCGCCTTCCAGCTTTTCAGCATCTTCATTACTAATAATATCTTCTCCATTTTGAGGAGTTGAATTTTCAGAAGAATAATTCTTTTTGTTTTCCTCCAAGGCTTTAGCCTTGTTTTCATTGTTCTCTTTCATAATGAATTTATTTTAAATGGTTAAACAATAAGGGTTTGTTTTGATATTGCAAATGTAATCTCCCACAGTCCGACACCTCCGGACTGAACAAAAAAAAAATTTCATTTAACATTCTTTCGTATTCTCATAGAAAGACTGCCTTAAATAAAAGTAACCACACTTTTATTTAAGGCAGTCTTATAGAATCGCTTATACAAGTAGCAGATCAATTCATTGCCGCACCTTAGTTATTGATAACCGGCAATAATTTTAGGCCCTTTCTCTCATTCTTTTTACGCTTGGCATCTGCCTTACGGTTATTGATAACCAATTGATAAGATTCAGCCACAGCATTCAGTTCATCGGCAAAGGCAATAAACAGTTCATTATCATAATAAAAGAACATATCATTTACCAATGAATATAGCTGATTCAATAATCCATTACAGTTCTTATGCAGACTAGTAGCCGAAAGACCTTTCTGTTCTTTCACAATACCACGCTGTGTATCTAAGTCCAAATAAAGATTATTTGCCTTTTCCACTTCAGTGATGCGATCAGCCAGATTCAGTCGTTCTACTGAATCATGGTTTTTCTCTGATTGCAGAATCAAAATGTAACCTGCAATGCGGGCAGACATATCGGAACGGGTAATTATCTTATTCATTTTATAATTTCCAGTCTGATCAATAAGGCTTCTTGCAGCATCTTGATCTTCTTTTGTTCCTATATCTCTTGCTCTTGATGTTCATCTGTAATGCGCTGAAACATTTGCGACGAATATCATGGGCTTCGGACAGACCGACTGTTTCAGAATAAAGATGGCTTTTATTTAACTTTTGACCATATTCAGCTAATATAGCCTGTAATGCCAAATGCTTGTTGGTTAAATCCACTTTATCGTTTGCTGATTCAGGTATCTTTCCAGATCCATCTTTTACAACTGCATCCGACGAACCTTTCAATAGCTTTGCATATTTATCATATACACCTAACCAACGTGACATAAAATCATAGTTTTCTGACAAATTCAGAAAATTAATAGAAACTAATGCTCTTGCTTCAATCATTTGTTACAAATATTTATAAGTTTAATCCTCATTTTTATTTGCGAATTATAATTTTCTTATCAATCTGACCACAGATTGGATTAAGAATACTCAAACATTTGCTTCACATTATCTATATAGTCTTCTTTTACACGTACCATTGTCTGTAATGTAGAGGTAAATATAGAATCCAATGAAAACTGCAAGAATTTAATTCCAGACTCTTTTAAAAAGTAAATATCATCCTCTTTTAGCGGTATTTTTGTACTCAATAAAGGTGTGAATCCATATTGCCCCACTTTTCGTATCACCTCTTTCCAATCAGGGAAAGCAAAAATATCACCTCCTGTCAAAGCCAGATTCCCCCCCCATATCATGAGCTTCATCTATCACCTTTATAATTTGCCAACTTGTCAAATCGTTCTTCCTGTTTCTATCCGCATAGCAATACATACAATCCGTCCTGCATTGGGTTGTAATCATAAAGTTAAGATTCAGCGGAACAGAAGGACGTTTAGGTATAAAGTCTGTAGTATAAAATAATTCATTATCCGTATAAACACTTCCCTCCGATTCTTCCTTAACAGAAGTCAGCAGATACGGGGGAAAAGAAATCGTCACTCCTTTATAATTCCATCCTACTTTTACTGGATTATCGATTATTTTTCGAATAAACTTATCTATCAGGTCTGATTTTATATTTAGGGTATTTGCTATATTTTCTATTGAAGCATTTAATTCTCCTTCTCCAATATGTGACAAGATATATCCAATAGAAGGTGGAACTACGCTTGCAAAAGCCATGGCATATTCTAGCTTAGCAGTAATTAAAGCTGATTTAGCAATGATATAAGAACAATTATTTTCGTTTCTAATCACATATTGTGGATTCAAATAGATATACATAATACAGCCGTTTTTATACATAAAATAGTAAGGAGGGCATGCCTCCTTACTAAATTGAATATTTAAGATCCATAATACTTCTATCAACACTGGATGCAAACTATAATCAATCACTCTTTTTTTGTAAATAGTGATATAAAATCTTTTCAATATCGTTTTTAATTTCTATATTTGTTCGCTATACATAAATGCAAATACTATGAAAAAAACAATTGGAATAAAAAGAAACTTTATTATTATAATAATAAGTATACTCCTTTCTGCCTGCACAAAAAAAGAAAATGCTTCTCAACAAGCGTTGTTGCTTGAATTGGTTCAAGCGGAAGCGGTGATGTATGAACATCCGGATAGTGCACTGGGTGTATTACAAGGGATGAAAGTTCCGGCAGTATCGGACAAATTGCAAAATGCTACTTGGGCGTTGCTAACAGTGCAAGCCAAGTATAAGAATTATAAAGAAGAACTTGCTGACTCTACCTTAATTAATATAGCCTATGATTACTTTATGAAGCAAAACAATCCCCAACGGAAAGCAATGGTACTTTATTATAAAGGTGTATTATATGAAAAAGCTGATAAAAAGAATGAAGCACAAGAATCCTATTTAAAAGCAATAGAAGAAGTAGAAAAGACGAAAGACTATCAACTGGCACATTTGATTTATAGCAGTATAGGAAATATATACCTATATAATTCGCTGAATGAATATGCATTGCAAATGTTTAAACAGTCATTGCACTATGCGAAACTATCCGAAAATAAG
The DNA here is from genome assembly GCF_040911965.1 of Phocaeicola sp. RTP21359st1_B8_RTP21360_211022. Lineage (NCBI taxonomy): Bacteria > Pseudomonadati > Bacteroidota > Bacteroidia > Bacteroidales > Bacteroidaceae > Phocaeicola > Phocaeicola sp. RTP21359st1_B8_RTP21360_211022. The sequence continues at coordinate 107,694 of NZ_JBDFXP010000012.1, read as the reverse complement.
AATTATATATGTTCTGCATATTATGATTTGGGAAAAGTATATTCCGTATTATTTGATTTTGATAATAGCATCAAATATTATAAAGAAGCTATACAAATGGCAGAAACTCTACATAATAATGGTATATTAATAAATGGAATGAACGAATTAGCAGGAGTATATACCGAAACAAAAGATTATCAACCTGCCCTATCCTATGCCCAAAAAGCTTTAATACTTAAAGAAACAAGCGAATTACCCCTAAAAAAAAGGCTAGAACAAAGTTACTTGGTAATTGGTGACATATATAGACGCATTAATAAAACAGATTCTGCCTATTATTATCTGAATAAAACATTATCCTCCAATCGCATGGAAACGATTTGTGCAACTTATGAAATTTTATATAATCTAAGCAAAGAGAAAAAAGACTATGAAAAAATGAGCCTATATTGCGATAGTATGGTAGTTTATCAAGATTCTGTCTGGAAATTGCATAAAAATAAAGAGCTTATGAATATGCAGGAAAAGTATAACCAGCAAAAACTATTGAATGAAAAGAACCAGCTAAAAATAGAAAATAATACTATCATCCGTAATGTACTAATCATATTGGTAGTGGTATTCTGCCTGATAGCTATCCTTATCTATATATACCAGCGAAAATTAATCCGTAAAGAGCATATCATACAAAGACATGAAGAAGAAATACAGCTGAATACCTTAAAAAGACAAGAGAATGAGAGAATAATCAGTCGTAACCAAAGCCGCATGAAGGAACTGGCAGAACAAATGGAGGCGAATAAAGATGCGCAGGAACAGTTGGAGGAGCAAAAGAATGTACTATCTGAAATAAAATGCCAAAATGAAGCCCTGCAACAAGAGAATAAAATGTTGCAGCAACATATTGATAAATATTCTTCTTCGCTGAATGAAAAGTCCAAAGAACTTGAAAGATTGGGACTTTTAGGAGAAGAAAACCAACGATTGCATGATCGTGAAAGATTCCTGTGCAACCAACTGATAAAAAAGACAGATGTCCTTTACCGGCTAAAGACAAAGCCCCAATACATGAAAGACGAGCAATGGGAAGAGGTAAAGGAAACAATGAATCTATTATTCGATAATTATATAGTAAGGCTTTCCACTCTTGTACCTTCATTGACAGAAAGCGATTTGCAGATATGCTGCTTCATCAAGTTGGGAATAGCCAATCCGGGAATAGCTGATTTGCTGGGGATAGAATCGACTTCGGTATCTAAAAGAAAATTAAGATTGAAAGAACGTATCACTCAAAAGATAGGAGCATTCGGCAAAGGACAGACACTGGATCTGTGGCTATGGGAGTTCTAGGGAAGCAACTGTCCACATTCCGCATTCGCACAAAGAGGTAATATTCTAATTATTAGCATATTATCTCTTTTTTAATTGTCCATATAACGTACATATCCGGTCTATCTGTTTTTCATTCTAAATCCATAACTTTGCAGCATAACAATCAATCAATAATATTATTATGAAAACAACTAAAGAATTAAAGATTTGGAGTTTGCGTATGGTATTATTCACCATATTGCTTAGTGGTTTATCGGTGCAGAAAGTGTATTCTTTTTGTAATAGTACAGAAATTATTATAAATGGGAAGTGGTATAGCAATCAAGAAAAAGTTAATACACGAAGCCTGCCATCTATTCCCATCACAGCCTGCACCGATGGCCAGAACATCTACATTGAAAACACATCTCCGGACTGTGACATACAAATTACCATCACCGGTAATCAAACAGGAGAAGTGATGTATGAACAGTTAGTGCCCCAAGCACAAACAAGCTATATTATCATTTCCATAGCCAGTTTCCCATCCGGAGAATATACATTAGAACTAACTAGTGAAGATGGGAAATACTTGGTTGGAGCTTTTAAAAGATAACCCTAATTATTCATCCTAAAAAACTACAAAGACCATGAAACGAGTAGACCTTAAGAAAATCCTCTATATGGATTTTCTTATCCGGCACAAGTGCACAGGCACATCCAAGGAATTTGCAGCAAAGATGGATATGTCACGTTCCACTCTCTTTGAGTACATTGCCTATATGCGCGATGAACTGGAAGTGTGCATCCTTTTCGATAAATTCTTAGGAACATATTATTATGATGGCAAAAATCTATATACGTCATTAGGCTTTAAAGTAGTAGGATAATACGAATTGAAATGTGATGAGAAAAACGGGGCATGTTTGAATTTCTTTTTGATATAAAACCGGATGCAGGAAATGTATGTCCCACCACCCGACTGGCATACCTGATTAGTGAACGGGGAAACAAGGTCTATTATACCGATACCTCCGACTCCGTTTTCACTACCGGTTTGCTGCGGAAAGGAATAGGACGCATCATTTATCCACATGATTTCCGATGGTTTACGCCACATTTGGCATTGCTGGACTATCAACTGCAAGATAAGCAGCAAGTCTATAATGAATATGACATAAACTATCTGTTTATAGCCATAAACAAAACCGACAGAAAGATAGACCTAATGCCGGAAATGCCCGTCGTCACCCTGCCGCCTATTCCTTATAAATTGCTGCCGCAAGGTGCAAAAGACGACGATTTCATCGACAAACTGACGGAAATAAAAGAAGACCGTTCACGCACTGTTATTATAGGCTTGCTGGAAGACGAGGAAGAAGAAAGAAAAGTGAACACCCCCTCACATACGGAATCATTCTACAAAGCCATAAAGCAGAGTGCGAGCATCCATCCGCAATATCAATTCATCCTGCTGACCAATCATGGAGAGGTGGAAACCCGGTTGTTTTCATTACCGCCCAATATAGCCATTTACCGCCTGCCCCGCCTGCAAGCCCTGTTGCCCTTGTGCGACATGGCGCTTATCACCGGAGGAATAACCCACTGGACGGAATGCACCTTTGCCCATGTGCCCATGGCAGAGTTCACGCCACAGGAAATAAAAAAAATTACCCCCGTGAAACTGGACAGGCAGATCATTGATCTACTGGCAAACCGGGAATACATCATAGAACGGCAAAAACACCTGTGCGCCTTCTTTGAGAGCGAAAGTGAAAGGATGAACGAAATAGCCGACTGGCTGATAAACAGAGTAAAACAAAAAAGACAATTATGAGCAAATTTCCATTCTACAAACAGTTGGACGGCATGGACTGCGGCCCCTCCTGCCTGAGAATGATAGCCAAATATTATGGAAAGACATTCTCCGTACAGCAGTTACGCGAGCAATCATACATACAGCGCACGGGAGTTAACTTGCTAGGTATCAGTGAAGCGGCAGCCAGCATAGGGCTGCGCGCCACCGGTATACGCACTTCAATGGAAAAACTGAAACAACAGTCAAAACTGCCATGCATCATCCACTGGAACCAGGAACATTTCGTGGTCCTCTATAAAATAGAAAAGAAAAGGGGCAAAACTTGGTTCTACATTGCCGACCCTGCCTACGGATTGCTGAAATATGAGGAACAGGAGTTGAAAAAATGCTGGATCAGTACCACACAAGGCGGAATAGAAAAAGGAATTGCCCTCTTGCTGGATGTTACCCCGCAATTTTATGAAGCGGAACCCATAAAATATGAAAAGCTGTCATTATGGTATCTGTTTCACTATGTACGTCCCTACAAAAAGGCGATGATACAGCTCATCATCGGCCTGCTGGCCGGCAGTTTGCTGCAACTGGTCTTCCCTTTTCTCACCCAAACCATTGTAGACCAAGGCATAGGGCACAGGAATCTGAATTTTATACAGCTCATTTTGGTCGCACAACTCATGCTGGTATTCAGCCGCACACTTATTGAGGTGATCCGGCGCTGTATACTGCTCCACATCAGTACGCGCGTCAACGTGTCGCTCATCTCGGATTTCCTCTCCAAGCTGATGCGGCTGCCCATGAGGTTCTTTGACAGCAAACTGGCAGGCGACTTGATACGCCGCATCGAAGACCACAACCGCATCGAGAGTTTCCTCACCCAGTCCGTGCTCAATATTTTGTTCTCTACCCTCACGGTAGTCATCTTCGGTATCGTGCTGGCCATATACAGCTGGAAAATATTCCTCATTTTCATTCTGTTCAGCGCAGCCTATATGGGTTGGGTAAAGCTGTTCATGCGCAAGCGGGCCGACTTGAACAGGAAGAACTTTGAACAGATGTCCGTCAATCAGAATAATTTGATGCAACTCATCTACGGTATGCAGGACATCAAGCTGCTGGGCTGCGAACAGCAAAAACGCTGGGAATGGGAAAACATACAAGCTTCTCTCTTCCGCATTAATATGAGTTCACTCAACCTGGGGCAGTGGCAGCAGGTGGGAGCCGTACTTATCAACGAAGTGAAAAACGTACTGATAACAGTTCTCTCTGCCACCGCCGTACTACATGGAAGCATCACGCTGGGTGTGATGCTTTCCATACAGTACATCATCGGACAGATGCAAGGGCCTATCAGCCAATTCGTTTCCTTCATGCAGGACACGCAGGACGCGCAGCTCAGCCTGGAACGTCTCGGAGAAATACATGGCAAGCCCGATGAAGAGACAGAAGGCATGGACCAGGATACCCAAATATCAGGCAAAGACCCGATTCAATTGCAAAATGTAGTCTTTACTTACGGATCAGAAAAATCGAAACGCATCATCAAAGGGCTATCGCTGGACATACCAGCCGGAAAGACTACCGCCATCGTGGGCCTCAGCGGCAGTGGGAAAACAACGCTGATAAAACTGATGCTCGGATTCTATCCTCCCATCGGAGGAGCGGTGATGATAGGCAATCAGTCGCTACAAAAAATCAGTTTCAAGGAGTGGCGCAAACATTGTGGAGTAGTGATGCAGGAGGGATTCATATTCGGCGATACCATTGCCAACAACATAGCGCCGGATGGCAGCATGATAGACAAAGAACGCCTGCTGTATGCCGTAGAGATGGCAAATATACGTGAGTTCATCGAATCCTTGCCTTTAAAGTATAACACCAAAATAGGTAACACGGGGCAAGGATTGAGCCAAGGGCAGAAGCAGCGCATCCTGATAGCGCGCGCCATTTACCGTAATCCCGATTACCTGTTTTTTGATGAAGCGACGAATGCGCTCGATACGGACAATGAGAAAGTGATACAGGAAAATCTGGAGAGATTCTTCAAGGACAAAACGGTGGTCATCGTGGCGCACCGCCTGAGCACCGTAAAGAATGCCGACCAGATAGTGGTACTGAAAGAAGGGGAGATAACGGAACGGGGCACGCACGAAGAACTCATTGCCCGGCAGGGTGATTACTACAGGCTGGTGAAGAATCAGCTGGAACTGAGCGCTTAGGAAATTTAAAAATGAGAATTGAGAATTAAAAAATAATAGCAATAAGGTATGGAGGAAATCTATAAACCTAATACGGACGGACCGGAAAAGGTAGAAGTATATAGCCGCGAAAACAATGATATGCTGGGAGATATGCCCGAATGGTTGATCCATACGGGAAGCTACATCGTATATGGACTGATTGTTTTTCTTATTGCAGGCACGGCATTATTTAAGTATCCTGACACAATAAGAAAAACGATAACCATTGATGACTTGGGAAGTGCGGAATGGATCACTGCCAATCAGGCAGGAATGATAGACCGCTTTTTTGTGGAAAACCAATCACCTGTACAAAAGAACGACACGCTGGGCATACTGAAAAATACTGCCCTACTGGAAGACGTACAAACATTTTGCCGCGTACTGACCAAAATAGAATGGTACTACCGCACCAACGACATCAAGTACCTGCAAGACTATCCCTTTGACCTCATCATGGGTGAAATGTCTTCCGCCTACGAACAGTTCACCCAAGCCGTGCGTACGTGCGTGATGTATCAGGAGTTTGATATCTATCCGCAGAAGAAAAAATACCTGGATGAAGAACTCCGGATACTGGAAAGTACCGGTAAGGCAGATGCCATGGCGGTGCTGAATGTGAAACGCGAACTCTTTGAACTGGATATAAACCACCGGATGGAGACTGCCAAAAACCTCCGGATGCTGGAACTGGCTTACGAAAACATGGTGAACAGCCTCCGCACGTGGGACAAGAAGTACCTCATCAAAAGCCATCACGACGGCATAGTGGTATGGGGAAAGACATGGGGCATGAGCGCCCGGGTAAATGAAGGAGACACCCTGTGCACCGTTATCTCCAAGCAACAGGGGAATCCCCTCGGGCACATCACTCTTTCACAAGACGAAGTGGCGGAAATTGCCGTGGGTGACAAAGTAAATATCGAACTGAACAAATACCCCACCCACTCGTATGGCGTACTGCCGGGAAGAATCGCCTCCGTCTCTTTTGTGCCTTACAATAAAAGTTATGCCGTGGAAGTGGACTTTCCGGACGGACTGGTGACAACCAACAGAAAGGAAATAAAATATGAAATAGACATGTCCGGCCGGGCGGAGATCATCACTTCGAGCCGGAGCATACTGAGCAGGATTTTCGCACCCGTGTATGAATTGTTTTCCACCACGGAGTAACACCGTTTTTTTCACTACAGAGAATAACCAACTTAAACAAAGAAGAATATGAAAAAAGAAGACCCCGACAACAAGCAACCGGAATACACCCGCTATTCCGAAGATGAAGAACAAGTGCTGGACTTGAACGAACTGATGGACGTACAAGGTGGCATAGATGACAAGGAGTTATCCAAATGTGGCCTGGGATGCTATACAGGCGGATTCGTCGATCCTACAAAAACACAAGATGAAAATACCGGAAATGAATAAAGTATATGTGCTGAACCCTCATTATCATCTGAGACATGATATTCACAGGGTCGCATTATTCTCCAGTACGGGGACAGATACCGACTGCTCCCGGAACTGGCATACTTTTATTCACCCGCTGCAAGCTGTCATGCTGAGTTTTTTCACGTATGACAGACCTTTGCAGACAACTCTCCCTCTGCTGTGCGACTTCTTCTGCCGGAGCAAGGAGGAGATGATCAAATGGGTATCGGACTTCATTGATAATCCGACCCCCATTTATACCTCCTCCCAGCAGGGAGAAATTTATTTTCCCAAACGTATATTGATTGAAGCGGAAAAGGCAGGCAAAGCATTGCGTTTTGACCGGCTGCAAGCAAATTCTTTTGTCTGGAAAAAACTGGATCTTACTACAAGAAGGCTGTATTCCGGTCCGTTGCTCCTCACATTCATGCTGACCAACCAATGTGTCACGCATTGTAAGTATTGCTATGCAGATACATCAACGCAAATAAAATCCCCACTCACCACCCAACGCATGATGGAGCTGATCAAGGAAGCTTCAGACCTGCAAGTACAACAAGTAAATCTGATAGGTGGTGAAATATTCCTGCATAAAGACTGGAAAATCATATTAAAAGAATTGGTAAAACGGGGTATTGCCCCCGAATTCATATCGACCAAAATGCCTGTAACCCAAAAACTGTTGCAAGATGTACAGGAAACAGGGTATCAGGGAATTGTTCAAATTTCACTGGATGCCATTCATTCCGAAATACTGACCGCCTCGCTGGGAGTAAACGGAAATTATGCCAAAGAGATGCTTCACGGCCTGCAATTACTGGATGACAGCGGACTGAATTATCAGATTTCATCTGTGCTGACCAACTACAATTGCCAGATGAATGTCTTGGCAGAATTACTGCATGAATTATCTCATCTGAAGCATATACGCGACTGGCGTATTATCCCCGCCAGTAATTCCATATACAAAGAGTATAATGTATTTTCGCATTTGAAACCTACTAAAGCGCAAATTACAAAGGTATTCAACCAAATACGCCCTCTTCTCACACAGGTTTCCTTTCCCGTGATTTTAGGGAAAGAAGTAACCGATAAAAACTATCAAGATACCTGGGGTGGAAGCCGGTGTTTCAAAGGAAGCGAATGCTCTGCATTGACCACTCATATGTTTATATTGCCTGATGGTAAAGTGACTGTATGCGAGCAACTTTACTGGCATCCACAATTTATCATAGGGAATGTAACCACACAAAGTCTGAAAGAAGTCTGGCATTCCCCTCAAGCCTTGCACCTTTGTTCCTTGTCACGTCAGGATATCAACAAAGAGAGTCCATGCAGGGAATGCCGTCTTTTTGAAGACTGTTTCAGTTATCAGAACCGTTGCTGGAGTGATATCATAAAAGCTTATGGAAAGGATTGTTGGGATTTTCCCGATCCGCGTTGCTGTTTTGCTCCTGCCATGAAAAATAAATTAAGTTATGACTGAAGACGAACTTGACAGAATAAAAAAATCATTTGTCCGTTCCAGTGACGAATGTCCCATGGAAGTGGCCTGTCTGCTCACTGTCATGAAATACTATGGCGGTCAACAAGATGCACGCACACTAGCCGAATGGTGTAAAGTAGATGGAAAATATACGTTGATGGGTATGAAACAGGCAGCTATACGTGCAGGAATGGAAGCGGAAATCTGCTTGCAAAACATGGAACAATTGTCCACCAGAAAATTTCCTGCCATACTTTTTGCCATCAATGATTTCGAAGTACCGGGATATGTGGTTTGTTATGGCATTCATGAAGGCCGCTTCATTATTTGGGAGCCGGGATTCGGCCCTATGCAATATTGGGAAAACCAAATGAAAACATTATGGATAAGAGGAATAACTCTTACTCTGTTTCCCACCCACGAATTTATGCAGAAAACGGATTTTCAACTAAAATGGTGGGAGTTGTATCCGTGGAGTAGGAAATGGAAAAGAAGACTGAACCGCTGGTATGAATATATCTGGCTAAATTATCCCTGGTTCAGGGAAATGGTAACACAGCTAAGACGGAAATGAATGGAGTAAGCCAAGTCCAATTATTCCATAGGGGCAGATTGAACCCCTTAGCCGTCAAACTAAGTTTTTTATTACATACGATTCTTTTGTTCTGTGGAGACCAAAGCCCCATAGTAGGTGATAAAACCAGCGAGGCAAAAATCTTATCATAGTCTGGTGCATTAATCATATTAATTAAAGCAATCGTAGGATCATCTTCTGAATAAGCTCCACTAAAAGAAATAATCGCATCTTTAACATATTGATATCCGGCTGATAAGTATACCCATTTATAAGTTGTTCCTAAAGTTATATTATGAGATAAAGAAGGTAATAAAAAAGGATTACCACCCTCATATGTATACCGATTAATATACATTACATTACTTCGCAACTGAGCATAATATGGACGAGAGTATAATAGTTGCGCATCTGAATATAGTTGTATTGTTCCCATATTTGAACTAGTGCAAGGTAGGAGAATAGTGGAATAGCCAACTGAAGAAATTGGTAATACTCCTTTTGTTTCATTTGATTTTATATTAAAAGCTCCGGTTTGATCACTGATAGTACCTTGTAAAAAAGTAAAATCAGGCAAAGAAAACAACACTATATTGGCAAACTCTAGCGGCTGTTTTTTTCATCCACTATTATTCCACTAATCATCTGTGCATGTATGCAAAGAGAAACCAGTAAGAGGCAGAAAGTTATATATAATTTTTTCATAACAATATCAATTATTTATCGGTTAAACCGGAACGCAAATGACACAAATCTAACCTCCGGCAGGTTTATATCCATGCTGTACTGTTATTAATTTGTATCATTTGTGTTCCAATTTTAATTTATAGAACGAAATAAATCCGCGTTCCATCCATCAATTCCCATTTATCATCCGGTGGTATGATGGCGGATAATCATTATGTATCATGCATCGCCGCATCTTACATATCTTTTACAAACAGACCTGTTAAAACCGGATGTGTCAAAACTAAACTATCCGCTATATCCTCCTTGGGATTGGGCTGAAAAATCCTTCAGATGTTACAGCCACTCCGCAAACCCTTTGCTGACGGGCGTTCCGGCTGAAGGATTCGATCATTTAACTGTTTCAGCCCGCTTGCAGATGTTTCAGCCGGTAAAAGTAAGGTGTTATGAGATCTCGAAAACTCTCAAGACAGTTTCAAGACCTATCATTATCCGAGGTCGGACACGAAAAAAGACAACTTTCCCGGCACAAAAAGAAGTAAGAGCTTGGAGAAAATGCCTGGTCGTTCTCCAGGAACATTCGATGGCAAGTGGGGAAGTGCCGGTCTTGCAGGCAGGTAAAAAAGATAAGTTCGTTTTTTAAAAAGGTCCTTTTCTTTTGCTAAAGACATCCTTATCTTTTTTTTAATGGAACTTATGTTTTTCGAAAAGAACAAGTTCTTTCAGCGCGTGGGCTGGTGTTCTGGCAGGAACCACTTCTACCGGAATAGTGAGGGCGTGAATCGGAACTTGTGCAAGAATTTGCGAAACTTGTTGCAAGATCCGGCAGAACTTGTATCAGGATTCCGGACCCTCCGACAGGAAAAAACGCGGCTTTTTGAAACCGTACTTTTGTTTTTTGGAAGTGTGCGTTCAAATTGCTGGAACGGACGCCCGTTTTTCAGGCTGAAACATCCGCAAGCGGGCTGAAACAATTAAATGATCGAATCCTTCAGCCGGAACGCCCGTCAACAAGGGGTTTGCGGAGTGGCTGAAACATCTGAAGGATTTTTCAGCCCGAACTTACGGTGCATTACTTCCGGAGTCGTGGACGGTGGTTCGGGCAGACAAATATGTAAAAGTCCATTCCATTGGGAATATATGAAATGATAATCCTCAATCATACCACAAAATATTTGTTTATAGAATGGGATGACGGATGGAACACGGATTTTTTTACTTTACCTGTCATTGGGTTTGCAAGTACAAATTTAAATTTTAAGTCCGTTTTTGTCCGCTTCGTCCGTGTAGTTCGCATTCCATCCCCCCGTTTTATAAATTTCCATTTATCATCCGGTGGTATGATTGCGGATAATCATTTCAAATAAGATAAAATATGTTATTTCATATTCTTCATTTATTCTTCCTCTTCAAGTATTCATAAAAAGCATATTGCGCCCGTACCGGTTCTTCTTCCGGATTCCTTTTCAACACATTATTCAGATTTTCATCCACCCAACCGGCTTTTCTGTTATCTTTTAACTGAATAGCCAGCATATCTATCAGTTGTTGTTTCAGATCTTCGTCAAGAATGGGGGTAACGGCCTCTATACGCCGGTACAGGTTGCGCCTCATCCAATCCGGCGAACCCATGAACAGAAGCGGTTTTCCTCCATGGTGGAAATACCACACCCGGGCATGTTCCAAAAAGCTGTCCACAATGCGAGTGATACGGATATTTCTGCTATAAGGCTGATTGGGAATCAAGCAGCAGATACCACGTACTATCAAGTCTATTTTCACTCCTGCCTCACTAGCCTTATATAATTCATCTATCATGGCAGGATCTTGCAGCGCATTCATTTTTAAGATAATCCGCGCTTCTTTTCCCGCCTTTGCCATATTTATCTCATATCCGATACGTCTTCTCAGTTCCGGCAGCAGATTAAAACGGGCTACCAACAAACGCTTGAATTTGGGTTCAGTCACTTCTTTCTGTAATACCCGGAATAAAGTATACAGATCATTCACAATAATCTCGTTGGAAGTGAACAAACCGGAATCAGCATATATCCGGGCAGTCTTCTCATTGAAATTTCCGGTACTGATATAAGCATAGCTGCGAGTCTGTTTTCCCTCTTTGTTATACCGCAGTACAAGCGCCACCTTGGCATGCACTTTCAATCCCGGTATACTGAAAATAATATGTATCCCCGCCCGCTTCATCATCTCGGCGGTAGCCAAATTGTTTTCTTCGTCAAAACGGGCCTTAAGTTCTACAAAAACAGTTACTTTTTTACCATTCTGCGCAGCAGCAATCAGCGTATTGATAACAACCGAGTTTTCCGCCACCCTATATTGGGTAATCATGATCTCCTTACAGGACGGGTCATGAACGGCCTCATACAGGAAATGGATGAAATGTTCAAAAGAATGATAAGGGAAATGCAACATCAAATCCTTCTTGCTCACATAACGGAATATGGATTCTTTCTCATCCAAACAATTCAATGTCATGGGACGAGGTTTCAATTGGGTACAAAGTTCCTTACTGGGATTAGGCAGATGAGCCAAATCCTCCAAGTTCAAGTGTTTGTCTCCCGGAACCAAATCATCACGATTGATGCCAAATGCATCGACCAGAAACTCCAGATAATCCGCAGGCATCTTGCGGTCATAGACAAAACGGCATACAGCACCTATTTTACGCTTTTTCACCTTTTTACGCAACTGTTCCACCATAACTTCGGAACTGGTTGCATCATCCACGAAAATATCGGCGTCACGAGATATCTTGCAACAATAACTGCAATCCAAATCATAGCCCGGAAACATACGGTTGATATTCGCCTTTATAATATCTTCCATATACATCAGGTAAAAGTTTTCTCCCTGTCGGGGAAGTTCTATGAAACGGGGAACTTTGCTATAAGGCAATTTGATAATATAGTATTCCTTTTCCCCCGTGTCTTTGCGCGTCACGCGTACCGACAGATACAAACGGTTGTCACGTAAAAAAGTCTTGATTCGATTCTTGCATACCGGAACAGGTTGAAGATAGGGAAAAATTTCTTCCTTAAAGAAATTACTGATAAACTCCTGATGAAAAGGCTCTACCTCCTGTTTACTTTGATAAAAAATAATATGATGCCTGCGCAAAGCCGGAACAATCTTATGCTCATAAATGCGGATACGGTCTTCCATCTGGCTATTGACAGCTTCGGTTATCTGATGTATCAGGTGTCTGGCTTCTTCCTGTGTCATATCATCACTTTGGCCACCGGAAGCGATGGCTTTATGTTCCGCTACACGAATCTTGTAGAATTCCTCCAGATTAGAAGAATATATAGAGATAAAGTTAATCCGTTCATACAACGGAAGGGAGTCGTCATCCGCCTCCAACAACACGCGATAGTTGAAAGACAACCAACTGATATCACGCTTGAAATAATGATATTTGCTCTCCATATTATGCTTAGATTTGTTCCAAATATAGTACCTTTGTCGATAATAAACAAAAAAACTATGACAAGAATCGGATTATTATCGGATACTCATGCATTTTGGGATGACAAATACTTGAAATACTTTGAGAATTGTGATGAAATATGGCACGCCGGAGACATCGGCTCGGTGGAAGTCGCCCGGAAACTGTCCGCTTTCCGCCCCTTCCGGGCTGTATATGGAAATATTGACGGGCAGGACATACGCAGACTTTATCCTCAAACCAACCGCTTCACCGTAGATGGTGCCGAGGTGTTGATAAAGCATATAGGCGGATATCCGGGCAACTATGATCCTTCCATCCGCGGCAGCCTGCTGGTGAAACCTCCCCAGCTTTTTATCAGCGGACATTCGCATATATTAAAGGTGAAATATGACAAGACACTGGATATGTTACACATCAACCCGGGAGCAGCAGGTATTTCCGGATTTCATAAAGTGAGAACATTGGTACGTTTTTGTATCGATAATGGAGAATTTAAAGATTTAGAAGTAATAGAACTGGCGGATAAGTTGTAAGATTAAAAAATCTTTCCGAACTTTGCACGCACTAATATCAAAAACAATATGAAGACTTATCTCGTTACAGGAGCTGCCGGATTTATCGGAGCCAACTATTTAAAATACATCCTGGCCAAACATGACGACATCAGGGTGGTGGTACTGGATGCCTTGACTTATGCCGGCAATCTGGGAACTATTGCATCAGACATTGATAATGAACGTTGTTTCTTCGTAAAAGGAGATATATGCGACCGTGATTTGGCAGACCAACTATTCTCAGAATACAAGTTTGACTACATCGTGAATTTTGCAGCAGAAAGCCATGTAGACCGCAGTATTGAAAACCCACAATTGTTTCTGCAAACTAATATTTTGGGAACCCAAAACCTGCTGGATGCGGCCCGCCGTGCCTGGGTGACGGGAAAAGATGAGAATGGTTATCCTACCTGGCGTAAAGATGTACGTTACCACCAGGTATCTACAGATGAGGTATACGGTAGCCTGGGAGCAGAAGGTTTCTTTACTGAAACAACTCCTTTATGTCCGCACAGCCCATATAGTGCCTCCAAGACAAGCGCTGATATGATTGTCATGGCTTATCGTGATACTTACAAAATGCCGGTAACCATTACCCGCTGTTCCAATAATTACGGTCCGTACCATTTTCCCGAAAAACTGATTCCGCTGATCATTAAAAACATTTTGGAAGGAAAGAAACTTCCCGTATATGGTGACGGAAAGAATGTACGCGACTGGTTATATGTAGAAGACCATTGCAAAGCCATCGATTTGGTTCTGCGCAAGGGTCGCGAAGGGGAAGTATATAATGTAGGCGGACACAATGAGAAAGAAAACATAGAGATAGTAAAACTTACCATAGCCACTATTCACCGGATGATGACGGAAACTCCCGAATATCGCAAAATCTTGAAGAAAAAAGAGTTGAACGATAAAGGTGAGATTTCTATCGACTGGATTAACGAATCATTAATCACCTTTGTCAAAGACCGTTTGGGACATGACCAACGTTATGCTATCGATCCTACCAAAATCACTAATGAATTAGGATGGTATCCTGAAACAAAATTCGAAACCGGTATTGTAAAAACAATCCAATGGTATCTGGAAAATCAAGCATGGGTGGAAAATGTAACAAGTGGCGATTACCAAAAGTATTATGAAAGAATGTATAAAAACCGATAAAGAATACATCTTATAATATTTAAAAAAGTCCCCAGATAAGAAAGGCGTTCTTATCCGGGGACTTTTTTATCTTAATATTTCCAACACCAGATTTCAGCTATAATAAAACAATAAAATAGAATTTGATATAGATATGTTCAACAACATAGCATATTCACTTTTATCTTCGATTACTTTCGTATATTTTTGCGCCTACAAGATAATTATAACACAAACAGTGCACTAAAAATAAAATAAAGAAATCATTTTAATATTTATAAATATAAAATCATAAAATAGCAAGAATAAAGAAATAAAACAAAAAACACAAACAAATCTCCAAAGTATTAAAAGGCAGAAACATGAAAAAAAAGAAAGAAAACAAAAGATTAATCTAACATAATAAGTTTACGATTGAAACCAAACTGATTCAACAACTTGATATAATAATCAACCTTTAAAAACAAATAGTGAATTAATAAAGAAGCAAAAATGAAAAACATGAAGAAAAATCCAAAACAAAACCGGGAAAGCAGCCTTATGCGTAGTCCCCTTATTTTAGGATTGTCAATAGTCCTATGCATACCGGTTGCCTATTCGCATGCAAAGTCAAGTAACATAGTGAAAAATGAATCGGTTCAATCGATCCTGCAAGGACGTACCATCAAAGGTCAAATTATTGATGAGAACAATGAACCTTTAATCGGGGTATCCGTCATAATCAAAGGTGCAAGCACCATAGGAACCATCACGGATTTTGACGGGAATTATGCACTGGAAGTTCCTGCCGGAAAAAATGTTCTCGAAATATCCTATATAGGATATAAAACCCAGGAAATAACCATTGGCAAAAACACACAATTGAATATCAAAATGCAGCCTGATACCCAGACATTGGATGAAGTGGTGGTGATAGGATACGGTACTGTAAAAAAAAGAGATTTGACTGGAGCTGTTGCTTCCGTAAAAAGTGAGGATATTGTCCGAATGCCAACCAGCAATGTACTAGAAGCTATTCAAGGACAGGTGGCAGGTTTGGATATCACTCGCAGTAGCGGAGAAGCCGGTTCCGGAGTGAACATGACCCTACGTGGCACACGCTCCATCAATGGTGACAATAGCCCGTTATTCATCATTGACGGAATGGAAGGCTCTTACGATGAATTGAATCCGAATGATATCGCTTCTATTGAAGTACTGAAAGATGCCTCCTCTACAGCTGTTTATGGTGCTGCCGGAGCAAATGGAGTTATCATCATCACCACCAAAACTCCTAAAAAAGATAAATTCTCCATTGATCTGGATGCCTACTATGGTTGGAATGTCATCTCCAGCTTCCCCGAAGTAAATCGTGGAGAGGATTACATTAATTTCCGCAGAGAAGCACAAAGAACGGTAGGTGCCTGGAACAGCCCGGCCGATGACGGGAATCTTTTTCCCAGCTATATGCAAAAATATATAGACAACAATCAATGGGTGGACTGGTTTGATTTAGCTTCACAAACCGGTATCACCAATAGCTACAATCTAAGCACATCTTATTCTAATGACCGGGTCACCTCTTATTTTTCTTTAGGATATTACAATTTGGAAGGATTATTGAAAGGAGACGAACTGGAACGCTACTCGGCACGTGCCAAAATAGATTTTAAAGCCAATGAAATGGTAAAATACGGACTAAACCTATATGCCATGTATTCTGAAAATGACAAGCGTTACAGCCGTATATGGAACCGTATTCTCTGTATGCCGCCATTGGGTACTCCTTATGATGAAGACGGCAATCTGGTAGACTACCCGTTGGGAGACGGCAACATGAATCCGCTGGCCGATATGGGAGAAGACCAATATGTAAATAATGTAAAGACATTGAGCGTAGCCCCACAGATTTATGTAGAATTGACCCCGTTAAAGGGACTTTCATTCAAGAGTCTGCTTGGCGGATATTTCCGGAATATGAAAGAAAGTAAGTATACCGGCACAAAATCATATCAGGGACTGGAAAGCGGGCTAGTGCAAGCCACTATCCCCAACACCTTCACTTATAATTATAAATGGCAGAATATCCTGACATATAACTTCAAAATAAAAGAGGATCACGATTTCACAATAACCGGAGTCACTGAATGGTCAAAAGACCAAAAAGAAAAAGCGACCGCCACTGCCAACAAATTTGATACGGATTCTTATCTATACCATAATTTAGGTGCTGCAACCGGTACACCCACAGTTTCTTCTTCTTATGTAGGTAGCCAAAAAATGTCCTATGTCGCCCGTATCAACTATAGCTATAAAGGACGTTACCTATTGACATTAAGCAGCCGCTGGGACGGTTCATCCATCTTGGCAGATGGAAACAAGTGGGATATGTTCCCCGCAGGAGCTATTGCCTGGCGCATCAGTGATGAACCCTTCATGCAGAATGTAAAAGCTGTTTCCAATCTGAAATTACGCGCCAGTTACGGTGTCACCGGTAATGCCGGTGCTTCAGAATACGCCACATTAGATTACAGCCGCACAGGCATTATCGGATTTCAAGATGTAGGAGTCCCTTATAGCGGTTATTCCCAATCCATCGCCAACAAGAGTCTGGGATGGGAAAAATCTTATATGACAGATCTGGGATTCGACTTGGGATTATTCAGTGACAGACTGAACGTGGCGTTCGACTGGTATCGGACAGACACCAAAGATATTTTATTCGAGAAAAACCTGCCCTATGCAACGGGAGGTTACGGCTCCTCTCCTTTCAAAATATGGTCTAATGTAGGCGAAACACGCAATACAGGTGTGGAATTAAGCATTACCAGCCGTAACTTTGTCGGACCTGAATTCCAATGGAGCACCACACTGGCATTCTCAACCAACAAAGAAGAAGTGATAAAAACAACCAGCGAAGGCCCGCTTCAGTTCGGAGACTACTACCTGATTCCCGGTGAGGCAATCAAGACTTATTACGGATACAAGTATGCCGGAATATGGGGTACAGCCGAAGCAGAAGAAGCAGCCAAATACAGTCAGAAACCCGGACAAGTCCATATTGCAGAAAATGGTACTCCCGATTACAAGCTGAATGCGGATGACTATTATGTTCTAGGAAGCGCCACACCGAAATGGTCGGGCAGTTTACTTAATAATTTTAATTATAAGAATTTCGACCTGAGCATTTTGTTGATTGCCCGGTGGGACTGGACAATCCCTTACGGTCTGACCGGATGGTATCGTACAGACGGTCTGACGCCTTCACCTACCGTATGTGACTACTGGACTCCTGAAAATCAAAGTGCCCGCTATCCCCGTCCGGATGCAAGTATTACAAACGGACAGGACCCGTATCAACAATGGGCTAACTATTTTGACGGTTCTTATCTGAAAGTAAAAACCATTTCACTGGGCTACACATTCCCCAAGAAATGGTTGAATGCTGTAAAAATTGACAGAATGCGTGTATACTTTACTGCAAACAATCCGTTTATTTTTACAAAATGTGACTATTTGAAAAACTACGACCCCGAAAAGGGAGGAAATGATGACGACGCACCGTTATCTAAACAATACGTATTTGGCGTTAATATCTCATTCTAAAAACTTATACAGATGAAAAAACATAAATTACTCTCTATATCAGCCGTAATCATGATGTTGTCTGCCTACGGTTGCAGCCTGGATGAATTTAATCCCTCCGGCATCTCCACAGAACAAGAATGGTCTACCCCGGCAGGCTATGAAAAGAAAGTGAACGACTGTTACTTTGACCTGGTCCGCATAGTTTATGGTCAGGCAGAAGACACCTATCTAATGGTTGCAGAAGGTGGAACAGACATTTGGCAAGATACGAATCCCGATGGTACCAACGGTAACTGGAGCAAACTACTCCGTTATGAAGATTACGGTGCTTCCAACGGTATGTTGAATGAAGGATATGCGGGTTTCTATGGTATATTGAGTGCATGTAATGCAGCTGTCCATTATGCCGACAAAGTGGAAGGTCTAAGCGAAACAAGAATCAACGAGTTGGTCAGCGAAGCAAGATTTATCCGTGCCCATGCCTTATATAATATTGTAGAGCAATGGGGAGGCAAATACCTGCCATTGGAGCCTATGAACAGTCCTATTTCCGTTCTTCCTTGCAGTTCGGTTAATGATTTTTATAAAGTAATTCTGGAAGATCTGGAATTCGCCATGAAAAATCTTCCTATCACACAGGAAGTAAAAGGACACGTGACACGTGCAGCCGCTTATCATTTATATGCCAAAGCCTGCCTCACTTTCTCCACCTATACAGACGGTCTGGGTAATACCACCGCCCTGACGGACAGCGAAAGCAAAACCTATTTGGAAAAAGCAAAGGCGGCGGCAGATTACCTGATTCAGAACGCCGGTTCGTTGGGAGTCAAGCTTTATGATGATGTAGAAGCTGTTTTTGATGAGAACAACAATAAAAACAACGAAGAAGCACTTTTCATTGTCTGCCACTCTACCATTACGGCTTATAATCCTCGTGGAAACTATTTCAACCGTGTATGGAAACACTCCGAAGCATACAATAACAATACCTCAGGCATCTATCTTTCGGGCATGACACCCAGTTACGCTACGAACATCAACGGGTACGAAGTTCCCAAACTGGCAAAAGGTAACTGCTATATGGAACCCAGCAAGTATATGCTTGATTTATATGGAGAGAAAGACGGCCGCTATAAAGCCTTCTTCAAAGACACTTATTATGTGAATAACGCTACGAACAGTACCAAGAACGGATATACGTGGAACGAGGCCGATGCACAAAGATACGGTCTATCCACCAGCAGGGTCGGCAATTCTGCCTATGATATCACTTTAGGAGATACGGCTGTCTATTTATCTCGTAAGACCTATACACAAGCCGAAAGAAACGCTTGCCGCTATGCCATTTTCAACTTGGAAGACAACTATGCCGACACAAAAAGTCCTCTGAAGTTTTTCCCAAGTCTGAAGAAAGCAGATTGTCCTAGCCTATATGCCGGTTCAAATGCCTCCAAACCTTATTCCTCAGCAGACTGTATTGTCTACCGTTTAGGAGAAACCTACCTGATATCAGCCGAAATTGACTGGAGATTAGGCAACAACCAAAGTGCTGCCGAAAGACTGAACACACTTCGGAACCGTGCCTGTAAAGGACATGACCATAGTATGGATATCACAGCTTCGGAAGTTACCCAGGATTTCTTGCTGGACGAGTATGCACGCGAAATGATTGGTGAATGGAACCGCTGGATGACCTTGAAGAGATTCCGTGCTTTCGAAAGCCGTATCACAAAAGCTAATCCGCAAATCACAAAATTCGATAAGAACATTCACTATTTGCGCCCCATTCCCACAGCCGAATTATTGTTGATTGATAACGCTAATGAATATCAGAATCCGGGATATTAACCGGTATGACAAATATAAAAAATAAAAAGACAGCTTGGATAGAATTCACTATCCAAGCTGCTTTTTTAAGAGAGATACTTCACTCACTGAACCATCCCCCTTCTGACCTTAAATTATTCACAAAAGGGCTACCGCAAATAAGTAAACAATAATTATCAGCCCTCTTTCTTTTTGAACGAACCTATGTTACTTAAAATTCAAATATTGCCGGTTTCCTGATACTCCATGCTGCTTTGCAGGACAGAAACGGAAGGAGAACGACATACGTTCAGCCGGAATCAAATAAGGCTGATGAGGATAAGCCCCCCAACTGGTATCACCACCCACTCCCATCTGTTTCAGGTCAATGTTCCATGTCACCATATCCTTGAACTGGATATCAGATAAATGACGCTGCGATTTACGAAGGCCCGGCTCATCTAAATCTTCTGTAGGGAACAGATAAGCACTGGTGCTGACATAAGGCTGTCCGACAACCATCAATCCCTGTCCGGCGGTATCTGTCAGGCTCATCCAACGGACTTCAGTCTTATTACCGTTTTCCTGCGGACGGTCATACGGGAAATACTGATCGGCCACACTTCCCTTGTACAGACCTACATAAGAAGAAGTATTCCGGTCTATATAATTCTCATGAGGACCACGTCCCAGCCATTCCATCTGACTAAACTGCTTGTTCAGTGTAATACTAACCCCCATCCGGGGCAATAAAGGCAATGTATCGTTACCCGGAATGAAAGTACAGTTCACATCCAAATACCCTTTTCCCGAAAAATGATAGGCAACGATAAAATCAGACTCTCCTACAGGCAACTTATAATGAGAAACAACCTCATAAGCTTCTTTACCCAACGCCTTTTGTTTCATGGACAACAGTTTTGCCTGACGCCCCGCATCACGCCACGGACGCAAGGTTTTATTCATGCCATTTCCCATATCATTATCCGTCACAGGACGCCAGAAATTAGGACGTAAAGCTTCTTTTATCAGCTCCGTACTTCCCTCTTTATAAGAAGTCAAGGCACCGGTTTCCTTATCAAAACCTACGCTCAGATTACCGGCTGTAAGTGTCAACAACGAAGCCGCATCATCTGCTACCACCGATGAAGACTGAACCTCAGCAACAAACGGCTGATAAAATGGAAGACTCACCTGGGCATCAGCCAGTTTTGTTCCGGCTTTCAGCAGACCATCCTCATTTTTCAAACTGGCATAGAAATTCAAGAAATACTCCACACCGGGTTTTACCTGTATGGCTGGAAAAGAAGTCTTGAACTTACCCGTCTGCTGAGGAGCCAGGGATACATTATCAATAGTTCCGGTAGCCAGAAGTTCACCATTCCCCTCCAGCTTCCAAGTAAAATTGAAATCACTTAAATCCGTAAAGAAGTACTTGTTACGTAACTCTACCCATCCCTCATGATAATCCAATAAAGAGAATGCTATATTTTGATATACTTTTTTCACTTCATGGATATGCGGCTTCAAGGTACGGTCGGCGGCAATCAGACCGTTCATACAGAAATTGGCAGAACTTGGAGTACCTTTCGGAGCCAGGTCACCTCCGTATGCCCAATAGAATTTTCCATCCGGCGTCTTTGCATACAAGCCCTGATCTACCCAGTCCCAGATATGTCCGCCCTGTAAAGAGGGATATTTCTCTATCACATCCCAATAATCCTGAAGATTTCCTTCACTGTTGCCCATAGCATGGGCATATTCACATAGAATCAGCGGTTTGGTCGGAAGATAGAGAGAATGATTGATCAATACATCTATCTTTTTATACATTGGACAGAAAATATCGGTATAAGGTCCCTTTATTCCGTCTTCCGAATGCACGGGACGCTGTGAACGGTCATTGGCATGTACCCATTTATAGGTAGCCGCGAAGTTACATCCCTCACCGGTTTCATTACCCAATGACCAGATAATGACACAAGGATGGTTTTTGTCACGCTCGAACATACGTTCCGTGCGGTCTATGAAAGCTTTCTCCCATTCGGGCTGGTTAGCTAGGCATTGATCGGGCTTATATCCCATGCCATGGCTCTCGATATTGGCCTCATCAACCACATACATACCATAAATATCACATAATTCATACCAGCGGGGATCGTTGGGATAATGAGAGGTTCGTACACTGTTGATATTATTCTCTTTCATCAATTGAATATCACGCAGCATGGATGCCTCATCTACCACATGACCGTTATAAGGATCGTGTTCGTGTCGGTTTACTCCTTTTATATAGACCGGCTTGCCATTTACCAGCAGTTGAGCATGTTTGATTTCGGATTTACGGAAACCTATGTATTGGGAAATATATTGTTCCGGTTTGCCATTTACACGCAAAGCAATCAGCAATCTATACAGATTCGGTTTCTCCGCACTCCATAACAAAGGTTCTCTCACTTCCTTTTTAAAATGAAGTTCCCGATCGGCAGCATTCCAACGCTTACGCTCATTGTAGATACTTTTGCCTGCTTTGTCCAACAGGCTTACTTCCACTTCAGCCCCTTTTATTTTACCTTCTCCTGCTTTGCCCAACTCTACAAAAAGATGAAAGTCAGCATTCTTGTATTCCCCGTCAAGATCGGTCACCACTTCATAGTCGCGCACATGAGTTTCAGACCGGGCATACACATAGACATCACGCTGTATGCCGGCAAAACGCCAGTAATCCTGATCTTCCAGATAGTATCCGTCACTGAACTTGAAAACCTGTACGGCTATTTCATTCTCCCCTTGTTTTACATACGGCGTAATATCAAACTCCGAAGGTGTTTTGGAATCCTGAGAGTAACCTACTTTTTCACCATTCACCCACACATAAAAAGCAGAAGCCACTCCTCCGAAATAAAGAATAATCTGGCGTTTATTCCAATGAGCAGGAATAGTAAAAGTACGTCTATAAGAGCCAACCGGGCTGTTTTCCACTGCAATCAATGGTGGATTCTTCTTTATACCATACCCACTGCCTACATAAAAAGGATAGCCGAACCCTTGAAGCTCCCAATTGGAAGGAACTTTAATATCATCCCAACCTGAAACATCATATCCTTTTTGGAAGAAGTCCATCGGTCGTTCATCCGAACGGGGTACAAAATGAAATTTCCATGTTCCGTTCAAGGATTGGAAGTAAGGAGATTGTGATTTATCACCCTGCAATGCCAATTCTTTAGTGGGGTATCCCATAAAATTAGCCGCCGAAGGCAGACGATTGATATGAAGCACATTAAAATTTTCCCAATCATTATCCGAACGGGGGTATTTGTTTTTACGCACTTCTACATTGTCTGTGCTCGTTTCGTTAGCGCTCCTGTTTACCGGAGCACCGTCATATTGGGATTGTGCCATACCTGCCAACGACAAAGATATGGCAATCCCTGTCAATATAGAACGAATTTTCATCATAAATATATCTTTTAATAAATTCGGAGTATCCGCATACTGATTTTTACTTCCACTATCATTGATCCAACAACAATCGCAAAATCAAAGCAGAAGACCAACCAAAGTTGGGTGCATTCAACACTTCACCTGTCAGTGGATTGTAGTTTTCATGAATCGGTCCGTCGGTCATCAGTCCTTGAGCATGTGCCATGAACTTGCGAGTCAGCAAGTCGGCTTCCTCCACATATCCGTAGCGCTTCAATCCGGTTATACCAAAATATACCTGGTTAAACCAAACCGGACCACGCCAATAACCGAAAGTAGGACGCAATGCAGGATGACTTACATCAAGAGTACCTAGCGGCAGGTAAGAGTTGAAATGTTTTTCATCCATCATGATGTTCTTCACACTCTCGGCTTGTTCCGGGGTAGCAATACCTGCCCACAAAGGCAACCACCCCTCAGCCCCCATCACCTTGACAGGTGTACGGTCATTCAAACGAATATCATAAAAGAAACCACTCTCGCTGTCATACATTTTAGTCTGTACATACAGCTTGATTACCTCAGCCTCCTTAGCCAACTGTTCAGAAAGCTCCTGCTTTCCCAAGATAGAAGCCATTTCCGAAAGTGTCAGTTTATCTACATAAAGGAAGGAATTCAAACAAATATTCTCCTGATCCATCGACCAAGCTTTCTCCATCTCATTCTTTAGCATCCGGGTGTCATCAAAACGCACACCGTTATCCATGCCGCTCTCCCAAGCCGCCGCAATCAGTGTACCATCAGTAGAACCATATTCGCAAATGCCATTGTGATCGTGGTCACGCTCAGCATACCACCATTGATGGAACTTATACAATTTATCAAATATTTCGTCCAAGAACGCTTTGTCTCCTGTAACCTTATAGACATTCATGGCTCCCCATGATGCTACAGGAGGTTTGGAGTCGCGCCAATTGTTACGTGCCTTATTATAACCGATAAAATCAGGAACCATACCATTCTCTGCCTGATAATCGAACAAAGAAAGCATTTCACTCTTGGCCCCTTCGGGATTATAGTACACATTACCCGATGCAATTTGCCAAGCATCCCACGACCAACATCCACCGATGAATCCTGTATAGGAAGGGAAACTACAACCATGGAAGATATCACCGGCAGGAGTACGCCAATTGGAGTTCAACGTCATCAATGCTTTCACAGCAATGTTCCTGTAAGCGTTTTCTTTCATATAAGGACTGTCGGCAGACAGTATCCGTTGAAGCCCCTGATTCCAACGCTGCGCATTCTCGGCAAAACATTGATCAAAAGGTATGGATTTTATTGCAACATACTCCTTATCTGCCTCTTCGCCTTTCAAGGTCAGTGTCTGGCTGTATTCCGAAGTATAACTTTTGCCGGATTGCAGCAAATAGTCACTCTTCTCAACAACTTGCAAACTGTCGTTCCCCACAGTCATCACTTCATCGGCTGTATGGAAAAGCACGGTAGCCGTCACCTCGTCTACCGGCGGTTCGTTACGCAGTGTGATAATCTGGCGATTGGTTCCCCAACGGCGACCGTAGAACGGATAATGGAACCGAACGCCCTTATCCACCTTAGTGGCAGTAGTATTCTCTTCAAAAACACCGCCACTCCAAGTCAGTGACACATTCAAAGGTGTGTCACTAAGATTTGTAATAACAGAACGTACAAAAGCAGTGCGTGAAGTGGCAAAACACAAGTCAGTAGTGAATTCCAACCGCGCATCTTTAAAATGTTGTACCAACTTTCCAGGTAGATACTTGGCTGTCTGCATATTACGAACCAAGTCGTACTTTTCACCATTAACCACCAACGTAGGCTGTGCCAACGTTTGGGCAATCCATCCTCTTCCATGCATCGTCATAGGCCCGATGAAGGCACCCGCAAATGCCCTGCTTTGGTTTACTGGCAATGCATAGCCACTCCATGCACCCAGATCAGAGAACAAATTGAGATCCCCATCTACAGGTTGTTCCGGTACATTTTTCACATTCAACAAATTGGGAAAATCTTCCTGTGTCGTAAACAGGGACTTTTCCGGCTGTGTAGCGACCGGGGTACATGCCCCCAGCCAAAGAATGCTACACATTCCATATATAGGAAATAAATGTTTCATAAACGGTTCTTCCAAAATTATACAAACAAGATTACTTGCTATAGTTCGGATTCTGCTCCCAATCGGGATTCAACAGAAATTCACTATGAGGAATAGGAAACAACTGGTGCTTGGTATCTACATAATTCTCAACAAACGGTTTATTGTGAGCTTTCAGCGTTTCTTCTACAATACCCCAGCGAACCAAGTCATACCAGCGCGAACCTTCCAATGCCAGCTCGCAAGGACGTTCTTTGTCTTGCAGATGTTTCAAGACTTCGGCTTTACTCATGGTAAGCGGCAATGCCGGTACATTGACACGTGCACGAACCTTATTTATTATGTTAATGGCCTCTGTTGTTTCACCCTTGTCATTTAGACATTCTGCATAAAGCAACAATACATCGGCATAACGGATAACGGAAACATTAAAGAAACTATAGTCCCAATAATCACTCATACCCTCGGTATAAGTAACATATTTGTGCCAGAAGATTTCTCCTTCTTTGTGGTAATCCTTAAAGGATTTTCCATTCTTATAATAAAAGGGACGACACTCGGGATCGTCAAAAATAAGCGTATGAAGTGCACGGTCGCTAGACTTACCGTCTATAGTCTTATCAGCCAATAACGTCTGACACATCCAGTCCGTAGGATAAGCTTCTTCATATGCATCCAGCCCAGCCATAGGTCCCAAATGAACGGTAAACAAGTTATATTCATACTGTCCGCCTGAACGGTCTCCGGTAAACTGAATCTCAAAAAGAGACTCTTTATTGTTCTTGTGCATACCGTCAAAATTATCAGCCCAATTCTCCATCAAGCCAAAAAGACTTCCTTCTTTATCAATGATTTTCTTGAACTCAACTTCGGCTTTACCCAATTCTTTGCGGAACATATAGAACTTACCCAAAAGGGCTGCTGCCGTATAACGCGTGACACGTCCTTTTTCACTTTCCTCATAACTTTCGGGAAGGTCGCTCTGTACTTCTTTCAGTTCAGTCTCAATCAGACTTACCAGTTCTCCCGGATTGGCTTGTGGCGGATAGAACTCTTCATCCGTACCTGCCAATGCCTCCTTATAAATAGGAACTCTCTCGCCAAAATTCACATACAAACGATAATAAAAGTAAGCACGCAAAAAACGGGCTTCGGCTATAGACTGCTTCTTCAAGGCATTGAGTGATTCCGAGTCACCAGGTACAGTGGGAATGTTGGTCAAACATTGATTGGCATAATTAATACCTTTATACAAATTAGTCCACTCCGTCTTGACTACGGAGTTAGTGGGTTCCACATTGAATGATGAAATATTCATCCAACTCGTCACATCATCTCTGTGGGTAATCTCATCACTTCTGTATCCGTCTATTACTATGTAGCGTTCAAACGGTATCGCCCAAGATGCATTCGGCTGCAACGCTCCGTATACACTAGTCAATCCTTTCATAATATCCCCTTCACTTTTCCAGAAAATACCAGGTGATAAAGCATTGGGATTAGAGTCTTCATCCAAGAAATCTGTGCAAGAGGAAAAAGACATTCCGCTCAGAAGAGCTGCATATAATAATATGTTTTTGAATTTCATAATCTTCGTATTAAATTTAATTAGAAACCGAATTTAAGACCCATCATAAAGTCACGACTCAAAGGAATGGCTGCATAGTCATATCCCATCTGTCCGACTGAAGAACCGGTTGAAGGATCATATCCTTTGTAGTTGGTAATAGTGAACAAACGGGTAGCGCCTACATAAATACGCAGGTTACTCAAGCCCATTTTCTTACAATATTTAACCGGCAGATTATAACCTATCTGCAAGTTATTCAGACGCAGATAGTCACCATTCTCCACAAAACGGGTGGAAGTACGAGAGTTCTTATTAGGGTCACCAGACACGGCACGTGGAATATCAGTATCAGGATTTTCAGGTGTCCAAGCATTCAAGGCATTCTTACCATAGTTGAACACATGGTCCATACGCTCCAACTGATATTTAGTATAGTTATAACGCTTAGCACCAAAGTCACCGTAGAAATTGGCTACCAAATCAAAGTCTTTATAAGCCAAGTTAATGTTGAATCCCAATGACACCTTCGGTGTACCACTACCCACTTTCACGCGGTCGTTTGTATCAAGCATACCATCTCCATTCTGATCTATGAAACGGATATCACCCGGCTTAGCCACAGGCTGCAGAGGCTGCCAGTTGCCGTTTTGATCCTTATAGCCATGAGCTGTGTTCCATTCGTCCACTTCTGCTTGATTTTGGAAGATTCCGGCAGTTTGATATACCCAGAATTCACCGATTTCACCACCTACATAAGTACGCAAAGCACCGTATTCATAGAGATAGTCAGGATTGGCCATAGATTTCAACACACTTTTATAATGAGATAAATTCAAATCCAAATCATACTTCAATCCTCCGGCTTTGCCATGATAAATGGCTTGCATTTCAAAACCGGTTGTGCGCAACTTACCATCGTTCACCAAGATAGAAGAATTATAGCCGGTAGCTAAACTGATGTTACGGCTAGAAAGCATATCCCTGGTGTTCTTAATATAAGCTTCCGCAGAAAGCTCCAGTTTATTGTTCCATAAACTAATGTCTACACCGATATTCTTATACACCGTCGTTTCCCACTTGATGTTACTGGATGGAAAAGCTGTAATGGCATATCCCATGGAAGTTTCACGACCATCAAAAGGATAGTTCAATGCATGGGTATTGTAGCTCAAAGTAGGAATATATCGATAAAGACCTATGTTCTGATTACCCAAAGCACCGTAGCTCAAACGGAGTTTAAACATGGAAACAGTTTCTTTCAAATTTTCCCAAAATGGTTCATTAGCAATGTTCCAGCCCAATGATACAGAAGGGAAGAACCCCCACTTGTTACCTTTAGCAAAACGTGAAGAGCCATCATAACGGAAAGAAGCCATAATCATATAACGCATCATGTAGTTGTAGTTCACACGGCCAAAGAGAGAACGGAGGGCACTGCGGGTCTTGGTACCACCTACAGAATAGTTACTTTTAGCATGTCCCATCAAGCTCATACTGTTATTCTCAAAATCAGAACCGGAAGCACTAAGGTCTTCATACTTATTTTCTTCCTGAGAAAGTCCCAATAAAAGAGAAAGATTGTGTATTTCAGCAATGGTCTTGTCATAATTAGCAGTCAATTCCAACAAATCGTTGGTTGTCTGCGAACGTGATTCAGATAAACTAGCCATCGTGTTTCGTTTGGCCGCCCCAATCTCATAGGTAGGTGTAAAAAGACGAGATTTGCTAAAGTACATATTACGGCTGGCATTGAATTTCACGATAAGCCCTTTAATCGGCTCGTACTGCAAATAGCCGGAAGCTGCGATATAATCGGTAGAGCTTGTATTATCAATCAATTTATTAAAAGCAACCTGATTACCGGCATCAGACATACCCATACCAGAGATGGCACCACCATAACCACCATCGTTGTTCTCATCATAAAGGAACGCTAACGGCTCCATATTCGTCACCTGATAAATGGAAGAGAAACCCGAATTGGATTCCAAATCGGCCGACCAACGGCTATAGCTTACAGATTCACCCATTTTAAACTTACCACGGGTAACATCAGAGTTTAAACGGAAACCGAACTTTTCATCTCCGGTAGCAATAGTCACACCGTCCGTCTTACTATAGAAAGCAGAAAGAGACACATTGGAATTAGCACTACCTGCCGTATAACCAATGTTATATTTTTGTGTAAAACCACGTTGATAATACTCTTTCTGCCAATCAGTATCAGCAAACTGACTCGGGTCTCTCTCGTACTCGCTGATATATTTAGGCCAGCGGCTTTCATCCGTACCTGCATTTATTAATGCCATCTTACGTACTTTAATAAACTCAGCTGAATTACAAACTTCCAGACGCTTCGGCATGGCACTCAACCCCCAATAACCGGAAAAAGTAATCTTCGGAGCTGAATTCATCGTACCACGATGTGTTTCAATCAAAATAACACCAGCTGCCGAACGTGAACCATAGATAGCGGCAGTAGCAGCATCTTTCAATACGGAAATCGATTTAATATCTTCAGGATTAAGATAAGACATATTACCCGGAACACCATCGATAATCACTAGTGGACCGTTACTTTCACTGTTCTCGCCATCATCATCTTTCCAAGAAGTCACACCGCGTACCTGCAAAGTGGCAGAAGAACCGGCAGCACCACTGCCAAAGTTTACCGACAAACCCGGAGCCATACCTTGCAATGCCATCTCTGCATTTGCAGTAGGAATCTTAGACAGTTTATCACCCGATACTGATGTTACCGAACCTGAAACATCAGACTTTTTCTGTGTACCATAACCAATTACAACCACCTCATCCAATGTCTTGGTATCTTCTATTAATACAATTTTTATAGTAGACTGATTACCTATTTTCACGGTCTTTGTGGTATAACCTACATAAGAAACAATCAATTCAGTTCCCTTACCGATAGATAAAGTAAAACGACCATCCAAATCAGTAATCGTACCGTTTGTAGTACCTTTTTCCAATACACTGGCACCAATGATAGGTTCACCCTGCTCATCGGCTACAATACCGTTTATAGATTTCTGTTGTTTCACAGCTTCTACTTCGGGAGTTGCTTGCTTATATAATACAATATGACGATTTTCTATTTTATAATCGATACCTGATTTTGAAAATAACCGATCTAAAATTTGGTTAATCGTTTTATTTTCTACTTTAATGGATACTTTTCTATTGACATTGACTTGATTCAGATTATAGGTAAAATAGAAATTTCCTTTTTTCTCAATAGCATTAATCACGTCATGCACCGTAGTATTTTCCATGTCCAAAGACATCTTCACATTCTGTGAATAAGCGATGCCTGCCCAACACGGGACAGTTCCCAATAATAGAAAAAGAACAAAGAATTTCATAATTAACAATGTTTTTCGTAGCCATAGTGATTTTTGCTCACCCAATGGCGTGCATTTCATAATATTATCCATACATTTGTAATTGATTAGTTTGTAATAAATTATAAGGTTACTCATTAATCCGGGTCGAAAGATGGTGGTGCGTCTTCGACCCTTCATTTTTTGCAAAGGTTTTACTTCATAGGCATCCGTTGTTTTTCAAAGTTTCACATACTGTTATTTTTTATATAGGTATACCGTTTTCTTTTCAATTCTATAATCCACCCGTCTGGTTTCTTTCAACAATTCCATCGCCTGGGCTATGGTCAAGTCTTTCCTAAAATGGCAAGTGAAATATTCTTCAACCAGCGAACTATCCATAATCCTGATTTTCACATCATACCGACGTTCTATAACCTTTGCCATTTCTTTCAAAGTCTTATTGTCGAATCTCAGGTCACCAGTAGTCCAACTATCCACATTTGCCTGCGCCGAATTCCTTATTAACACCAAGCCATCACTAACGGTGTAATATACCTGGTCATTGGGCGACATTCTTTCCTTACTTCTGTCATCTAAGGTTGATACTTCTACCGAACCTTCTTTCAAAGTAATCCAACTCGGTTCATCCAAATAGGCTTTTGCATTAAATTTTGTACCCAACACCCTGATATTCAACATCGGCAATTTCACCGTAAACGGACATTTGGGATTATGTGCCACCTCAAAATAGCCCTCTCCTTCCAATGTGACCGTTCTATATTTTTCCGAGAACTTAGCCGGATAAGAAAAACGGCTCTCAGCGTTCAGCCAGACTGTTGTCCCGTCACTCAGCAATAAAGAAACCCGTTGGCCTTTCGGAACCACTACCGTATTGTATGCTTCCGGTTCCTCTTTCGTGATATAGAACAAGTTTGTCGCAAAAAGACAAACAGCAACCAACACAGCCGCATACTTCCACCATTCCCTGACGGTAAATCTCTGTATCGGTTTCTCTCTTTTCTCTATCTGCCCACTCAAGCCAAGTTGTCTGCTCAGTTGCCGATAAGCTTCATCCATACGTCCTTTATCCGAAAAACGCATTTCAGCTTTCAGTCCCCAGATTTGCTCCAGCTCAAATAAACGCTGACGGTTATCTTTCTCTTTCAACCACTCTAAAATCTCTTTTTCTTCGGTTGCAGTACAATGCTTATTGATATATCGAATTAAAATTTCGTCCTTCATTTACTTTCTTTATTGTCTTTCATTATTAAGACAATTAACCTAGAAGGAACTACGGGGTTAAAAAGAAAAAAAAATGCTTTTTTTGCATTTTATTTTTTACAGACTCCAGAAAAAGCCTGCATGAAGGTATTAACGAAGCAAAAACAACAGACAGAACAATACCTCCTTCAAATCCTCTCTCAAGAATTTTGTGGCTTTCTGTACATGTTCTTCCACCGTACGGGATGAAATATGCATAGCCTCCGCTATCTCTTTATAAGTCATCTCTTTAAAGTAAGACAATTCGAAAGCCTGACGACATTTAGGAGGTAATTTAGAGATGGAAGCTTTCAACAATTTCCGGATATCACGCTCAACCACCTCATTCCACAATTCGTTGGCGTCCGATCCTGCCAGCTGAAAGGCCATGCGTTCTTCCGCCAGACGTACCTCCTCCTCATGCCCCAGCACAACAGCTTGGTGCTTCAGATAATTCAGGCAATTATTCTGTGTGCATTTATAAAGGAAAGAATGAATGGCATTGGGTATCAAAGCGGACTTCTGCTCCCAATACATGACAAAGACACTTTGTACAATATCTTCGGCAATATGTTCAGGCACAAAACGGCAAGCTACAGACATCAGACGAGGATAGAAAAGATTAAAAAGAAGACGAAACTCCGTCTCGTCTCCTTTTTGTACTTTATTTATATCTATAGAAATTGTTTGCATCTCCACATCCAATCCAAAGTTAACAGATACAAAGCTAATTTATTTTTCCAACTCCTGCAAACTTTCCATTTTCTTTGTTTCCAGGAACTCATAGATACCACAAAGATGTTCTTTTACCTTTTTATTCCCAAATTCATACACTTTCGTCACTAATCCGTCCAAAAAGTCACGATCATGAGATACAACAATCAATGTACCGTCAAAATCCATCAAAGCTTGTTTCAGGATATCTTTGGTTTTCATATCCAAGTGATTGGTAGGCTCATCTAAAATCAACAGATTCACCGGTTCTAACAATAGTTTGATCATGGCAAGACGAGTACGTTCTCCACCACTGAGCACTTTCACCTTCTTCATGGAAGCTTCGGGGCCGCCAAACATAAATGCACCCAGCAAGTCTCGTATTTTATTACGGATCTCCCCTTTCGCCACATCATCTATCGTTTGAAAGACCGTGAGGTTCTCGTCCAACAAAGAGGCTTGATTCTGAGCAAAATAACCAATCTGCACATTGTGTCCCAGCGTCAAAGTCCCTTCATGCTCTATCTCACGCATGATACATTTTACCAAAGTAGACTTACCTTCACCGTTCTTGCCCACAAAAGCCACTTTATCCCCTCTCTCGATGGTCAATGAGGCATTCTTGAAAACCACATGATCACCATAGGTCTTTCCTACCCCGTCCATAATGACCGGGTAATTTCCACTTCGCGGAGAAGGCGGGAATTTCAACCGCAATGCTGAGGTATCTTCTTCGTCCACTTCAACCAATTCTAATTTCTCAAGCATCTTCACACGGCTCTGCACTTGCAAAGTTTTGCTATAAGTTCCTTTGAACCGTTCTATGAAATCCTTGGTTTCCTGTATCATCTTCTGCTGCTCCTCATATTGCTTCATCTGTTGCTCGCGACGTTCTTTACGCAATATCAGATATTGGGAGTAATTCACTTTATAATCATAGATACGTCCCATCGTTACTTCAATGGTACGGGTCGTGATATTATCTACAAATTTACGGTCGTGGCTGATGACAATTACCGCTTTGGCACTATTGACCAAGAAATCCTCCAACCACTGGATGGATTCAATATCAAGATGATTGGTGGGCTCATCCAACAATAATACATCCGGATTCTGGAGCAATAATTTAGCTAACTCAATACGCATACGCCAGCCACCGCTGAAATCACTGGTAGGGCGATTGAAGTCCTCACGCATAAAACCAAGTCCCAGCAAAGCCTTTTCCACATCTTCTTCAAAATGAGTAAGATCAATGGAATAAAACTTCTCACTCATGGCAGAAACCTTCTCGATTAACTCCATATATGAATCACTTTCATAATCGGTACGTGTTTCAAGTTCCTTATTTATGGCTTCTATTTCTGCCTCCATAGCATGAAGATGCGCGAATGCCTGAGAAGCTTCCTCGAATACAGTACGCCCATCCTCTGTCATCAGATGCTGGGGAAGATAAGCTATCACACAATCCTTAGGAGCCGACACCTTTCCACGACTAGGTTGCCGCACACCAGCCAAGATCTTTAATAAGGTAGACTTGCCCGCACCATTTTTCCCCATCAAGGCAATACGGTCTTTCTCATTTATCTGAAAAGATATGTCACTAAACAAGGTGGTACCGCCAAACTCAACGGTCAATCCATCTACTGAAATCATATTTATTCTTTTAATCAGCAAGAGGGTGCGTCAAAAAAATGATTCAAGCTACCATTTTTTTGACACCCCCTCCTACAAGTTTTATACTTTATTGTTTTTATACTTTTTACCAATATCAGCTTGCCAATATTAATATCAATAATTGGGCAGTCAGAATACGAAGGAACATGGACACCGGATACACAGTAGAATAACCTACCGCCGGAGCATTATTACCTGCTGTCTGATTAGAATACGCCAATGCGGGGGGATCTGTGTTACTACCTGCAATAAGCCCCATCAACATGAAATAATTCATCTTGTAATGCCAGCGTGCAACCGCTCCCATTATTAATAAAGGTATAACTGTAATAAGGAAACCACAACCCACATACAACAAACCATCTCCATCGACAACCGTATTCACAAAATTCGCACCAGCCTTTATCCCCACACTGGCAAGGAACAAAGCAATACCAATTTCACGCAACATCAAATTGGCACTCATAGTGGTATAAGTCACCAATTTCAATTTATATCCGAAACGACCTATCAAAATAGATACAATCAACGGACCACCAGCCAAACCCAATTTTACCGGAGTAGGAATACCTGGAAACGCAATAGGCAGACTACCAAAGAAAATACCCAGGAAAATACCCACAAAAATAGTCACGATATTAGGATGATCCAAACGTTTCAATGAGTTACCCATCAAATTGGCAACACGTTCCACCGCATCCTGAGGACCTACCACCATTACACGGTCACCTACCTGCAAGGTCAAGTTACGTGAAGCGAAAATATCCATACCTGAACGGTTGACACGGGTCACATTCACACCATACATACTACTGAAATGAAACTCACCCAATTGCTTACCATTCATTTTAGGTTGTGTAATCAAAATACGGCGGGATACCATCGGAGTATCCTGCTTTTCCCAATCCACTTCAATTTTAGGACCGATAAAAGCAATAATGGCTTCCGCATCGTCCTCTGCACAAACCACAAACAACTGATCACCAAGATGGAAGACAGTATCACGATTAGGAATACTGACATGACCGTTCTGCAATATACGCGAACAAACAAAGTCACGCCCCATGAAGTCTCTGACCTGAAGCAACGTTTTTCCTGCCAACGCCTCATTATGTACTTCCAGATGCATCATACGAGGAGTCAGATGAGGATTTGCAGCTTCTTCTTTAGCGATATCCTCTTCCTCCTTTTTCAAATTAATCCGGCAAATGTAGCGGATAGCAATAATAGAACCAATGATACCCAGCACTCCCAACGGATAAGCGCACGCATATCCCATCGCTATCTGCGGGCCACTGTAATTCAGCTGGCTCAACGCTTCGTTGGCAGCACCCAGTCCCGGCGTGTTCGTTACGGCACCACAAAGAATACCCACCATCATAGGCAGCTCTATCCGGCCGTTCAAACCATAATACAAAGCCACTGCCACAGCAATGTTCAATGCGACAATCCCCATTGCCACTAGATTCATAGCAATCCCTCCTTTCTTAAAGGAAGAGAAAAAAGAAGGACCTACCTGAAGTCCGATACAAAACACGAACAATATCAGTCCGAAATCCTGTAAAAATGTAAGTATCTGTGTATTCCCCGTTAAGCCGAAATGTCCGCAGACAATACCGGTAAACAAAACAAAAGTAACACCTAACGATACCCCGAAAAATTTAATTTTTCCCAGCAACACTCCTACTGCAATCACAAAGGAATAAAGCAGCACGATATGCGCTATTGAGTTTTCATCAAATAATAGATTTTGTAACCAGTCCATGATATAATACTATGTTTTTATAAATTGCCGCAAAATTAATGAATTCCCCTCACTCAGCCCAACAATTTGAAAACTATTATTTCATGATTCCTATTTATTTTGCAATATCCACTTTGCAATAAGAACATCTTTTATTTTCGTCACTTAACAAAATGACAGAAACCTCTCTTTCTCCTTTATGAAAATAGCTAAAAAAAGGATTCTATTTAAAAGGTTTTAGTATATTTGCCCGTACTATTGAAAAAGTATGTGATATAATTCTTAAATATTAATACCGAATAAACTATGGCAGATAGTAAAGAGAAACTCTTTTCGGACTTCCCAGCCGTTTCTACGGAACAGTGGATGGAAAAGATTACAGCCGACTTGAAAGGCGCTGATTTTGAAAAGAAATTGGTTTGGAGAACCAACGAAGGTTTTAAAGTAAAACCATTTTATCGCCAGGAAGATCTGGAAGGTTTGAAAACAACTGAAGGACTACCCGGAGAATTCCCCTATGTAAGAGGCACGAAGAAAAACGACAATACTTGGTTCGTGCGTCAGGAAATCAAAGTAGAATGCCCTAAAGAGGCTAATGCTAAAGCACTGGATATTTTGAACAAAGGTGTTGACTCATTGGGATTCTACGTAAAGAAGAAAGACCTCAGTCCTGAATATATCGAAACATTATTGAATGATATCTGTGCGGAATGCATTGAGTTAAACTTCTCCACTTGCCAAGGACATACGGTGGAATTAGCCCAATTATTGGTTGCTTACTTCCAAAAGAAAGGATACGACCTGACCAAGTTGCAAGGCTCCGTCAACTATGACCCTATGGGTAAAATGATGGTAAAAGGCAAAGACCTTAGCAATTTCATCACTACTGCCAAAGAATTGGTAGAAGTACTGGCTCCGCTACCTAAATTCCGTTGTATCTGTGTCAATGCGATAGAACTGAACAATGCCGGATCTTATATTTCACAAGAACTGGGCTATGCATTGGCCTGGGGTAACGAATATCTGAGCAAGCTGGTAGAAGCAGGAGTTCCTGCCGCACTGGCTGCCAAGAAAATAAAATTCAATTTCGGCATCAGTTCCAACTATTTTCTGGAAATTGCCAAGTTCCGCGCAGCACGTATGTTATGGGCGGACATCGTAAAAGAATATCATCCTCAATGCAACCGCCAGCCCGAATGTCCGAACAAAGCGGAAGACGGCACTTGTCTCTGTGCCTGCAAAATGGTGGCACATGCTGAAACATCCACTTTCAACCTGACTTTGTTTGATGCACATGTAAACCTGCTCCGCACTCAAACCGAAGCGATGAGTGCCGCCTTGGCAGGAGTCAACTCCATCACCGTAACCCCGTTTGACAAGACTTACGAAACTCCGGACGACTTCTCTGAACGTATCGCCCGTAACCAACAGTTATTGCTAAAAGAAGAATGTCATTTCAACAAAGTAGTTGACCCCGCCGCGGGTTCTTACTTTATTGAAAATTTAACAATTTCTATTGCCACACAGGCATGGGAATTATTCTTGAAAGTAGAAGACGAAGGAGGAATGCTGGAAGCAGTCAAAGCAGGAAAAGTACAGGAAGCGATCAACGCAAGCAACAAGGCCCGCCACGATTCCGTTTCAAAACGCAAAGAAATTCTACTGGGTACCAACCAATATCCTAACTTCAATGAAAAAGCAGGCGAAAAGGCTCCTGTAGAAGCCAAATGTTGTTGTGGAGGTAATCATGACAGCTGTGAAAAGCCGTTTGCCACATTAAACTTCGACCGTGCTGCCAGCCAGTTTGAAGCACTTCGTTTGCAGACAGAGAAATCCGGCAAACGTCCGAAAGCATTTATGCTGACTATCGGTAATCTGGCCATGCGTCAAGCACGTGCCCAATTCTCATGCAACTTCTTGGCTTGTGCCGGTTACGAAGTAATCGACAATTTGGGCTTCCCCACAGTAGAGGCCGGTGTCGAAGCAGCTATGAAAGCCGGTGCAGACATCGTAGTTATCTGTTCCAGCGATGATGAATATGCAGAATATGCTATTCCTGCATTCAAGGCATTGGACGGACGAGCTATTTTCATTGTTGCAGGTGCTCCTGCTTGTATGGAAGAGCTGAAAGCCGCAGGCATCGAAAACTTTATCCATGTACGTGTCAACGTATTGGACACATTGAAAGAATACAACGCTAAGTTAGGAATTAAGTAAGGAAGAACAATGAAACCGAATTTTAAAAATATAGATATATATGCCGGATTTCAACCTCAGAATGGTATGAAATGGCAAAAAGAAAATGGCATCACCGCCGACTGGAAAACGCCGGAACACATCAATGTGAAGCCTGTTTACACTAAAGAAGATTTGGAAGGCATGGAGCACTTGAACTATGTAGCAGGTATTCCTCCTTATCTTCGCGGCCCGTACTCCATGATGTACACTTTCCGTCCTTGGACTATCCGCCAATACGCAGGTTTCTCCACTGCCGAAGAAAGTAATGCATTCTATCGCCGTAATTTGGCATCAGGCCAGAAAGGCTTGTCTGTCGCATTCGACCTTCCGACACACCGCGGCTATGACCCCGACCATGAACGTGTAGTAGGTGACGTAGGTAAGGCAGGCGTGTCTATTTGCTCATTGGAAAATATGAAAGTTTTGTTCGATGGTATTCCTTTGAACAAGATGTCTGTTTCCATGACCATGAATGGTGCCGTACTTCCCATCATGGCATTCTATATCAATGCAGGTTTGGAACAGGGAGCCAAATTGGAAGAAATGGCCGGAACCATCCAGAATGATATCTTAAAAGAGTTTATGGTGCGTAACACTTATATTTATCCACCTGCCTTTTCCATGAAGATCATCTCTGACATATTTGAATATACCTCACAAAAAATGCCTAAGTTCAATTCCATCTCCATCTCGGGCTACCACATGCAGGAAGCAGGTGCCACAGCAGATATTGAATTGGCTTATACACTGGCTGACGGTTTGGAATATCTTCGGGCCGGAGTAGCCGCAGGTATAGACATCGATGCATTCGCTCCGCGTCTGTCATTCTTCTGGGCTATCGGCATGAATCATTTTATGGAAATTGCCAAAATGCGTGCGGCACGTATGCTGTGGGCTAAAATTGTCAAGCAGTTCAACCCGAAGAATCCGAAATCACTGGCATTGCGTACCCATTCCCAGACTTCGGGCTGGTCATTGACGGAGCAAGATCCGTTCAACAATGTAGGTCGTACTTGTATTGAAGCTATGGCAGCAGCATTGGGACACACCCAGTCACTGCACACCAACGCATTGGATGAGGCAATTGCATTGCCCACCGACTTCTCTGCACGTATCGCACGTAATACTCAGATTTATATTCAGGAAGAAACATATGTTTGCAAGAACGTGGACCCATGGGGTGGTTCTTACTATGTAGAATCTTTAACTAACGAACTGGCTCACAAGGCTTGGGAACATATTCAGGAAATTGAAAGCTTGGGCGGTATGG
The DNA here is from genome assembly GCF_040911965.1 of Phocaeicola sp. RTP21359st1_B8_RTP21360_211022. NCBI lineage: Bacteria > Pseudomonadati > Bacteroidota > Bacteroidia > Bacteroidales > Bacteroidaceae > Phocaeicola > Phocaeicola sp. RTP21359st1_B8_RTP21360_211022. The sequence goes on along the minus strand of NZ_JBDFXP010000012.1, from coordinate 68,251 downwards.
CGAAAGCTATCGAAACCGGAGTACCCAAAATGCGTATTGAAGAAGCTGCGGCACGTACTCAGGCCCGTATCGACTCCGGTGCCCAGACAATTGTAGGCACTAACAAATATCGTTTGGAAAAAGAGGATCCTATCGATATCCTTGAAGTAGACAATACAGCTGTACGTTTGGAACAAATTGAAAATCTGAAGCGTTTGAAAGAAGGCCGCAATCAAGCAGAAGTAGACAAAGCTTTGGCAGCCATCACCGAATGTGTAAAGACAGGTAAAGGCAATTTGCTGGAACTGGCTGTAGAGGCAGCTCATGTCCGTGCTACCTTGGGCGAGATTTCGGATGCTTGTGAAACAATTGTAGGACGTTATAAAGCAGTAATCAGAACTATATCAGGCGTGTACTCATCAGAAAGTAAAAAGGATACAGACTTCGCAAGAGCTTGCGAACTGACCGAAGAATTTGCAAAGAAGGAAGGCCGCCGTCCGCGTATCATGATTGCCAAGATGGGACAGGACGGACACGACCGTGGTGCAAAAGTAGTTGCAACAGGTTATGCCGACTGTGGTTTCGACGTAGATATGGGACCGTTGTTCCAAACTCCTGCCGAAGCTGCTCGTGACGCAGTGGAAAACGACGTTCATGTAGTAGGTGTTTCTTCATTGGCTGCCGGACACAAGACACTGATCCCGCAGATTATTGAAGAATTAAAGAAATTAGGTCGTGAAGATATTTTGGTCATCGCCGGTGGTGTTATCCCCGCTCAAGACTATGACTTCTTATACAAGGCAGGTGTTGTAGCAATCTTCGGCCCCGGAACCTCTGTTGCCAAAGCAGCAGTTCAGATTATGGACATTTTACTGGACGAAGAGGAATAAGCTTTTTCACCTGAATAGTTTATCATTTTAAACAATAGTAAAGAATCTGTTTACACTTATTTCGTGTTTACAGGTTCTTTACTTTATTCAAGACAATGGATTATAACGATAGACCAAGGAGAAATTAAATCCATTTCTTCTAAATTACCCAAAAACATCAACAAAATTGATATTAGACAACCCTAGTAATACAAAAAGAAAACCAGAAAAGCTATCGGTCTTGTAAAACAAAGGTTATGTCAAGCAAAAAGGTGGTACAAAACTTTCAAGAAAAATTCTGCCCACCTCCTTTAAGAGAAAATTTATGTGTTAGAGAGAATTATCAATAGTTCTTCGTACAAAGTGAATTAAAGTCAGTTTCAATTTTAGGTATCTCCCACACCCAACCTTGTGCATCTTTATCCTTTTCAAGAAAAGTACAGAAAGCTATATCAAAATTTGATCCACGCTTAATAGACAAATGCAAACGTTTCAAATCATAAAAACGAAAACCTTCACCCCACAATTCCACCCGGCGACTATTCATAATTTCCTCTGCCAAAGCATCACCGATATTTCCTTTTGAAACATAAGAGGGATCGCGGGTTATCTGGAATTTAGTAAACACAGTCTGCGCCTCACTATCTTTTCCTGCACGAACCAATGCTTCGGCCTGGGTGAGATACATTTCTGCCAAACGCATAAATGCGACATCACCTACAGCATCGGCTGTAGAACGGGCAGTAAACTTACGGTTTTGATAAGCATTCTTTGCATAACTTGATGATGGAACAGATGCTTCCCCTGTCGGATCCCACCACGCACGCCGTAAGTCTGTTTCAGACATCGTTTCATAAGCATCCACATTTATGCACTTCACTCCCTGACGAATGGCACTGGAGTTAAAGTTCCATGACATATATGCGTAATAAGAATAAAAATAAACAGTCTTATCATCGGGAGTCATTGCAGCATACATCGCTTCTTTAGTGTCCGTCGTGATATTGGCAAACCCACAATTCAACTGACTGCCAGTCATCAACCGGTGACCACCAGCTTCAGCTAAAGAAATAGACTTCCCTGCATAAACCGCCGCATTATTATAATCTTGCATGGCCAATGCTACACGTGCCTTCAATCCCCATGCCACCATCTCGCTATAATGATTGACATCATTTACTTTTATTCCACTCAAAAGTATACAAGCCTCATCCAAATCATTATTGATTTTAGCATAAACATCTTCTACGGAATTACGTGCCTGCTCTTCGGCCACAGCTTTTTCACGATAAGGAATTCCATCCTGTGTATTATCCTTGCCGGCTTCATAACGTTTTGCATAAAGCTGGACCAAATTAAAATGAGCCCAAGCACGGATACATAAAGCTTCTCCCTTTATCTGGTCAAACAATTCCTGGCTAGTTATTTCAACTTCCTCCAAACCCGCCAAAATTTTATTGGCATTCAGAATCCATTGATAATAAATCTGCCAGAACTTATAATTATAACCATTCGTTTCATTCATATTGCATTGCCATCCTAAATAGGCCGCCTTCATCCATGTATTTGTCTGCCAATTCATATCATCAGCCTCTGCATCACGTGACATCATAAAACCGGGTTCACCGCCCAGACACTGATATCCGCTTTCCTGAGAAACCATCTCTTTATGAATTCCGTTCAATGCTATATAAAGATTGTCCAACGAGGTGTTTATTGTCGTTTCTGAAACAGAGGTAGACGGAATGGTATCCAGATAATCACCGGCACAACCAGATAGAGACATTACTCCAACTGTCGCTAATCCTAATGTTATATTTTTAATTGATCTCATAATTCTTTTATTTTTAGAATGAAACATTAAGCCCTAACGTGATATTACGGGACGGCATATACTCATTATAAGTCACACCGGAATAGTTGGCCATCGGGTTCAATCCCTGACGGGCTTTCAACATGAACAAGTTTTCCGCAGTCAGATTCAAACGGGCACTCTTAAGCATCACTTTGCTCAACCAAGTTTTTGGGAGCTGATAGCCAATAGTGACAGATCTTAAATTAAGATAATCCGAGCTGGTAAGCCAACGAGTTGAATAAGACTGACCAATATTCGTGGTATGAGCCGCACTATTGTCTATACGGGGAACCTCAGTAATATCCCCCGCCTGTTTCCATGCTTTTAACAAATCCGGACTTTGTGCATAACCAAATTCAGTCATACTCATCATGGTAGCATAATTAGTATCCAGAATCTGACCGCCCAACTGGTAAGAGAATACAGCAGCCAAATCAAAGTTCTTATAACTAACTCTGACATTAAACCCACCATACACATCAGGAATAGAAGAACCGCTGAAGTCGTATTTAGCATAAGTATACGAATTGGTCAATTCCTTACCATCAATAGTCACTACTGTTTTTTTATACTCGTCAAACTGGCTCTGCGTAATGTTTCCATCCCCTGTTCCGATATTCCCTTGATTATATTTACTTACATCAGCCACATATAAACCATCACCGGTCTGAGGGTCTACCCCATGCCATTGACGAAGCCAGAATTCATAAATGGACTTTCCTTCCAACCACTTTTTAGAGCCACTGATATATCCATTTTCTTTCATTGTAGCCGGCAGGTTCTTGATCTTATTCTTCACAAAAGTAGCATTGGCCCCAACTGATACACTCCAATCTTTATTTTTAAATGCATTATAATCCAACTCTATTTCCACTCCTGAATTAGTAACCTTACCGATATTCTGTATAATGGATGTTACTCCGACAGAAGCAGGCTGGGAAACATCAAACAACAAATCCTTGGAATCTTTCTTAAAATATTCAATAGTACCCGTCAAACGGTCAAACAAGCCAAATTCAAGAGCAATATCCGTAGATATCTGTGTTTCCCATTTCAATGAGGGATTGGCTATCACCGTGAAGTAGGCTCCAGCTTCTGAGCCATTCTTATATCCCAAACCATATAAGGTCTGATAAGGATAATAATCAGGATCACCATCACTATCCAATATATTATCATTACCTGTTTCACCGTAAGAAGCACGTAATTTCAAGTTATTCACCCATTTCACATCCTTCATAAATGCCTCTTCACTAATTCTCCAGCCTGCTCCGAACGACCAGAAATTCCCCCATCGGTTCTCTTTTGCAAAACGCGAGGAACCATCATGGCGATAAGAAAGTGAAGCGTAGTATTTATGCGCATAATCATAATTGATACGGCCAAAGTAACCTTCCTTTTTATAGGTGTCCGTATAGGAGCTAAGTGAACTGATATTTACGAAATTACCAAATTCATACATGCCCGAAACTGTTTCCTGGGTCTTCATGCCATATAAATACTCATACTTATAAGAATAGTTTTCATGTCCCAAAAGAACGTCAAAGTTATGATTTCCGATAGACTTGCTATAAGTTATCAATTGATTGAAGGTCTGAGTCAGCGTTCGGGTAGACATTTGGTTCAAACGACCCGGTCCGGCAGTGCCATCGCCCACATAAGGATTTTCATAGACTTTACGACGATAATCAATATTATTGATAGAGTAATTGGCTGTAAGGTTCAACCCTTCAACCGGAGTCAAAGTGAGATAAGTATGTCCAGTCTGATTAACACGCACCAGTTCACGTTGATTGAACTCTGTTTCAGCTATCGCATCACGTCCATTATTCGACAAGCGAGTTCCTTCATAATCATAAATATATTCACCCGGATCAGTAGTTGCCTTACCATTAGCATCCAAATAAGCACCGGTTTCCAAATCATGTTTATGAACGGGATATATAGGAGCCATGGTACGAATAAAACGGGTAAGGTTACTATATGAACTCGAATTTCCCGAATCTGAAGTTGAATAATTGGATACCGTACGCGTTACTCCCAAATTCAAACCAGTCTTGAACCATTTAGTAGGATACACATTATAATTCAAACGACCAGAATAACGTTCAAAGTCAGTCTTGATCATATAACCATCATCATTTAAATAGCCAACAGAAGCATAAGTATCACTTTTTTCTGTTTTTGTATTATAACTCAAATTATATTCCTGACGATAGCCGGTCTTGAAAGCTGCATCTTCCCAATCCAAATCATCCCCCCACTTCAATGCATCAGCAGAAGAATTCAGTTTTCCATCAGTTCCGACAATGGCATCATCTGCGACACCAACAAAAGGATTATATTTCAACGTACTTCCAATTTTAGATGTTGCCAATGAGGCCGCCGTTGCAGCATCCTTACCAGATGTAATATAGGAATTCTTCAACATCTCCCATTGTAAAGGATAGTAATCATAAATTCCCACCTTTTTATAATCTTTATAAGCCCTGTTTGACCATCCTTGGTTAATAGTCAAGTTTACTCCTGTTCCACCTGACTCTTTACCTTTTTTAGTAGTAATCAAGATAACACCATTACCCGCACTTGAACCATACAAAGAAGTAGATGCCGCATCTTTCAATATAGTCATAGACTCAATATCCGCAGGATTAATATCACCTATGCTGCCATTGTATATAGTTCCGTCCACTACATATAAAGGAGCATTGGATGCATTGACTGAGCCAAACCCACGAATACGGATAGAAGAAGATTCACCAGGTTGTCCGGTGGCAGCAGTCACCTGAACTCCGGAAGCATTTCCTTCCAATGCAGCTGTAACATTAGTGATAGCACGTTTCTCTATGGATTTGGCCCCTACTGTGGAAGCAGCTCCTGTAAAAGATGATTTTTTCTGTGTACCATAAGCCACTACAACGACCTCATCAATCAATTCCGTATCACTTTGCATCACTACTCTTTGCTCACCACCCTTTATAGCCAATTCTTGTGTTTTCATACCGACAAACGATATTACCAAAGATTTTGCATTGACCGGAATATTGTTTATACTATACCGGCCATTCATATCGGTAATAGTTCCAAGGGTAGTACCTTTCACAAGAACCGAAGCTCCGACAATCGGCTCATTGTCTTCTGCCGAAACTACAACTCCAGTAATTCGGGATACTTGAGCCATTGCCATACCTGTCCATAGGAATAGACAAGCCAACGTAAACAAAACTCTCTTTTTCATAAAAAAACTTTTTAATTTAACGTTCATAAATGCTAAGTTCTCTTAGAACTTAGATAAAAACGCTCAAAAAGAGTTGTTTTGCTGGATTTGGCAAGCAAAAAGTAAGGCTTAATAGAATAAAATTATTTATTATCCAACATTTTATCTGCAATTTCTTTGATATTTAATATATTTTCATATCTTTGCAGCAATATTTAATATAAAGTTCTAAGAGAACTTAGGTCATGTTAATAATTGAATTATAGGGAATTAATAAGACTCAAAACATATTGTAACACTTTTACATACCTCACATATTCTCAGACAAAATGAAGTTCCTTGGGGAGAGTTACAATTTACCTTTGTCTACAATCAGCAAGGGCCACGCCGAAATTCGACGAAGCCCATTCCTAAAATACTCCATTTACCCATCCTTACTCCCCAAAGACAAGTACAATATTTATTCTTCTATCAACTCATACTTTCCTTCCGGGAACCAGCGTTCCAATATATTATCCACTTCTGATTCAATCTCAGGAGTCACATAGCGGCACACCTTTTTATAAGCATAAACCAAAGATACCGCTTCATCAATCCAGCCGATAATTGGTAACCGCTTAGCCGAAATCAAATCGATCGGCAATACCAGATACGAAAGTGCCGCCACAATCAACATCTTATCCGAATAAGGAGTTTCGGGGCTTCGCAATACATAATATAATAGAAGTACAGGACGAGCAGTCGTTCTACCGGTGGCCTTTGCGTAATCCGTAATTTTCTCCCACAGGAGTTCATAATCAATCAAGTTTTTTTTCATTTTCATATATGATTTTGTTAAGGGTAATATATCTATTATTCCGGTAAATTTATGAACTTAACTTCGTAAGCCAAGCAACTTATGTTCGTGAGTCAAGTTACTTAACTTACTTGCCCCATGAACTTAAGCTCATTCAAATGATTATCTTGTTTATTTTCCGGTACTCATCACTCCGGAATCGTTATCACTATTATTCACCCTCCGTTGACCTGTCTTAAACTTACGGCCAAACGAGAAATTATAAGAAACACTTGCCAAAAACATTTGTGAGCTCTCCTTCACATAATTCGTTTTTTTATAAGAAGCATATTTATTCCAGTTCTCAGTCTGTTGCTTATAATTATCCGTAAACGGATTGAAAGCGCCTAGCCCCACACGCAAATTCTTATGCGTGTAATACATCATCAATACCTGAATATTCTCTCCCCCCGACAAGGTTTCCCCCCAGAAATTATTCCAGTTAGTATTCATCTGCCAGTAAAGAGAGAACTGCTTGTAATTAAAGGATGCTTCAGCATTACAATACCAGTTTGTATAAGTATGAGAATATGTATTACCATGACTCATATAATGGTTTACTCCACCGGTAAACGAGAACTGTAGCATATCCTTAATAGGACCGACACGCAAAGTCAGACGCCCCGATAATTTCTGCCAATCCTTTTGATTGTCCCATGTCTGTACAATCTTGTCACCGTCCTGATACTTCTCGTCCATAATGGCATTCGGCTGATAATCATACGCTCCCCAAAGATTAGAATAAAATATACCTTTCTGCCATTCGTATGTCAACTCTGTGTGATAACGCAAATAGGCTTTCAAGTTCGGATTGCCTCGTCTGATTTGCAACGAATCCACAATCTGTTCTACAGCACTTAAATCCCCCAATGACGGCGAAGCATTACTGATATCGGATTTCCAACGAACAAATGAATTTCCCGGTAATGCATAATGCAGTACCAAACGGGGATTAAAACTATAATTCTCATACGAATCATCACCACTTTGTTTATAATAAGAACGAGTAACGCCTACCCCCAATCTGTAGTCCAATTTTTTCACCTTTCCTCTATATTCACCATAAACATATGTATCCCCTTGATTCATATCCGTTTCATAATAATGACCGTTACGGTATTCATTATTGGCAAAAGACTGAGTATGGCGCAAACCGAAACTCAAGGAATTTCCTTTAGAAAATTGCTTCTCATAAACAGCCTCCCCAATCAGAGAATATTTATCTCCCAATACATTATTATTAATATCAGTCAACAACTCATCCTGCAAACTTTCTTGATACAAACGGCGTGATTTTTCCTTATTATAAGTACCGACCACATTGAATACCAAAAGTTGCTTATTTTTCAATCCCTGTTGATAATAAAGATCCAACGAAGGACGAGACCAACTTTCTTTAGTACGGTCTATCATATCCACCTTATCATCAGAATCGGCAACATTAGTCAATACTCCTTGATAATTCCAATGCGGCTGGCTATTACTTCTCAAACGAAAAGTAGCACTGAACAATGAATTTTCGGTCTGCTGCAAATTATAATTCATACTTAAATTATTCATAAACATAGATCCGTGCCCCGGTTCACCTTCTTCTATACGATGTAATGTCGTTCCGTCCGCCAAATGGAATTCCTCTTCATTATCCCGGTACATACCATAGAAATCGCGAGGTCCCATGTAATACGAAACGCCAAACTCCGACTTCTTATGGTTCACTTTTCCAAAAACATTATATTCTCCCCACATGGCATTCATCCCCTGAGACAAATCCACTCCAAAGTTTCCCCCCGTTTCCGGACGGCGGACAATATAATCAAGCACTACCTCAGCATTACCATAACGTAAACCTGGATTGTCATGATACTCTATTCGAATAATGTCTGATGGCTGTAATGCCTTAATCTCTTCAACTTCTGCTTTCGCTCCATTAATACGAAGCTGAAGTTCTCCTCCCCCTAACACTCCTATCTCATTATTCATAGGATTTATCTGAATACGGGGAAGCATCATCTGTTGCAACAGATTGACTCCATTTGTCGAAACCTTCATTTGCCGTTCAGAAGGAAAAATCAACTTACGATCCGAATGACTGATCTGTCCGGAAGCACTAACTGTTACACCTTCCATAGCCACAGCATCATCTTCCAACAAAATTTCCCCTAAATTTATATTCTGTTTAATTCCGTCTAATACAATGAATTGCGTACGATACCCCACACAGGATAGTGCCAATAAATAATTGCCTGCATAAACCTTATTCAGCAAGAAATCGCCTTTACCATTCGTAGTAGTCCCTCCAACAAAAACCGAATCTGCTGTTTGTAAAACTACATTAACATATTCTGCTGCCTTTTTGCTTGTCGCGTCTTTCACAGTGCCCTTTATAATTATTTGTTGGGCAAAAACTCCTTGTACCATACTGACTACCAGTATGGCTATCATTACTATTTTTCTCATTTTAAATATTATGATTTTATTCTTTTTACAAGATGGCCTGTCCTGCTTAAAAGTTATTGTTTTACTGTTTAGACGCTAGAAGCTGAAAAAAAGTTGCACTTCCCTAAACTTTTTGCTTAAAAAAAGGTTATATTTGCAGAAAACCTGTTTCAATAATGAAAAAAATTCTTCTAACATTAGCACTTGCCTTTTGTTGTGCTGCAGGGCAAGGACAAACTACAGCCAAACCGGCAGATGTCAATATTCAAGAGTTAAATACAAAGTGGGCAAAATTCACTCAGTATGCCGAACAAAAGCAAATAAATAAAGCGGTAGAAGAGGGAATACGGATAAGTACGCTCTTTACTCAAAACAGGCAATATAAAGAAGCCTTTGCCACTTGCCGACAAATGGATGCATTGATTTATTATAATGAGCAAGAAAAAAAATCACCCGAATACAAATTACGTTTCATGGTGGGTAAAGAACGCCTGCGTATGTATACGAATCTAAAAAATACAGAACAATGCAAGATACTATTGAAACAACTTCATTCCTATACAGACCAATTAAAATCAGACTCTTTACAAGAAGAGCTTCTAATGACGGAAGCCAATTATTATCAAACTTTCGGTATGACAGACAAAAGCTTGGAATGTTACAACACCTTATTCCAAAAGCGCTCTGCCGGTAAAGACGAAAAAGGAATAGACCAATGCTATAAAGACATGTTGGGATATGCCGAACAGAATAATAATGCCCCATTGGCTATTGCAATGAGAAAACTTTATACTTCATGGCAAGATTCCATAAAAGCAGTAAAAACAGCCAATGAACTAAACACACTGCAACAAAAATATGAAACCAGTCAAAAGACTTTGCAGGAAAAAGAAGACAAGATTACCACAAATCTAATTATTATCATTGCACTATGTGTGTTATCCGCCATATTGGCTGCCGGATTATTATTCTTAGCTACCCTGTTATTTAAACATATCCGCCAAGTAAAGAAATTGAAACATAGCCTACAGATAGCGAATGAAAACAATGAGCAGAAGTCTAAATTTATCGGTAATATCAGCGCCCAAATTGAACCAAGTCTGAATACAATAGATGAAGCAACAAAGGAAACAATATCCACCCCAATATTACATGAAAACATCAAGGCACTGAAAGAACTGATGACAGCTATCCAGACGTATATTTCATTGGAAGAAACACGTGAAGAACATTATCCGCTAAAGGAACTGAACATAAATACATTGTGTGAAAGTATTATGGAAAAAGCGAAAATAAACTTCAAATCCGGAGTAGAAGCAGTGGTAAATGTTCCACGTGTAAATATTAAGACAAATGCAGAAGAATTGGAACGTATATTAAACCATTTATTGAACAATGCGGCAGAATATACGAAAAGTGGTAAGATTTCACTGGAATTCAAAAAACGAAGCGCCCATACACATCAATTCATACTAACTGATACGGGAACGGGAATTCCGGTTGAAGCACGTGAAAAACTGTTCAAGCCATTTGCAGAAATACGCGATTTAACGCAAGGAAACGGACTAGGGTTGCCTACTTGCAGCCTTATCGCTTATAAATTAAATGGTACACTGACTTTGGACACTGATTATAAAAAAGGAACTCGGTTTATACTGGAACTTCATGTATAATAGTGTACATTCTCACATATTAACACGGATTATTCATTTTGACAATCAATAAATTTGATGTAATCCATGTTAATATGTGATGATTCCTGTACCTCTCCGCTAGTGAGATTATAAATAATTAATGAGAAGAAAGAGACAACACATCCAATCCTGAAGGAATTTGGAATACCCTTAATCCAAATTCGGGAAGAACAGCCAACAAATGGTCAAAAACCTCTGCTTGCAAACGTTCGTATGGAATCCAGTCTTTATTGGCTGAGAAGAAATAAAGTTCTATGGGTAATCCTTGCGGCGTAGGTTGTAATTGACGCACCATCAAAATCAATTCTGTATTCACCCGAGGATTATGACGCAAATAATATTCCAGATAGTGACGAAATACATAAAGATTCACCTCCTCCTTTCCTGTCTTTTCAAAGCCTGACATCCAGACTTGTTTTTCAAATTTTTTCATTTGTTCCGGTGTACAGAAACGGACCGTATTCATATCTATATTAATAGAACGTTTCACTCTGCGTCCACCACTTTCCCTCATGCCACGCCAATTCTGAAACGAATCACTGACCAATGCATAAGGTGGGACTGTAGTTATAGTATTATCCCAATTGCGTACCTTTACAGTGGTAAGAGTCACTTCTATTACTGTACCGTCCGCTCCGTATTTCGGCATGGTAATCCAATCTCCCGGACGGAGCATATCATTGGCAGAAAGCTGGACTCCGGCTACCAGCCCCATAATCGTATCTTTGAAAACCAACATCAAGATAGCTGCAGAAGCACCCAATCCGGTAAGAATATTCACAGGATCTTTATCAATCAAGGTACTGACTATAATGATCACCCCTACACAAATCACAATCAGTTTTATCATCTGATATACCCCTTTCAGAGGATGATTCTTTAGTTTCTCATGTTCGCTTGAAATGGTATAGAGGGAAGTCAGAAAAGAACAAATCAACTTCATGGCTACAGCCGTGATATACACCCAGCATAGCTTCAGAATGAATGTCAAAGTCACAGGTTCATGCGGAAAAGCAAAAGGAAGCAATACATACAATATAATAGGTGGAATAAGATGACACATATTATCTAATACAGCATCATTGAATAAATAATCATCCCAAGTAGCCTGAGTCCTTGCCGTCAGTTTCTTTATAGTAGGAACTACTATTTTTCTACAAAAATAATCTGCCACAAAAGCAATGATCAGAATCCCTGCTATAATGACAATACGCTGGGTTATGCCCAGGCTTTCCTGATGCACACCCATCTGTTGCAATAAGTTAGTAATATCGTTATTTATTGTATCCATATTTCCATGTGTTTGTCGCAAAGATACACAAATTCACCACAGATAACGCAAATCCATACAGTTTTTAAATCGAGTTGTCCGTATAAATCTGACCAATCTGTGGTGAAACCAAACAATTATTTTTTCTTAGTCAGCCATTTTTCCTGAATATGCTGCATCACTTCATACCAGTTAGGAATATAAATGGTAGCAAAAATTGTATTCACAGCCATACCGAACACCACTGCCGCACCCAGTGCCACACGGCTGCCTGCACCGGCTCCTGTGGCAAACAACAACGGCATCACACCCAGCACGAAGGTAAATGAAGTCATCAGGATAGGACGCAAGCGCACATGCCCTGCCTCGTATGCCGCCTCACGGATAGGATTGCCAGCCTTACGGTAATCACGGGCAAACTCCACAATCAAGATACCATTCTTCGCAGACAAGGCTATCAGCAGAATAATACCGATCTGGGTATAAATACTCACCGGAACCCCCATCACCCAGCAGCCCAACATCGCTCCCAAAATAGCAACCGGAAGCCCCATCACGGCAGCCACCGGACTTGTCCAGCTTTCATACTGTGCCGCCAGTACCAAATAGGCTACCAACAAGGCCATGATTAAAATAATTGTAGTAGTATTACCTGCCTGAGTTTCCTGATAGGCAACAGAGGTCCATTCATATCCAAACTCACCACCTAGCTGATTTTTAATCAAACTCCCTATAGCCTCTATCGCCTGTCCGGAACTACTGCCCGCAGCCGGCGTACAAGTGATGGAAGCAGCCGAATACATATTATACCGGTTTATCTGGTCCATCCCCAGTTTTTGTTCTATCTGCGTAAAACTGCTGAAAGGCACCATCTCTCCCTTCGAATTGACCACACTCAGTTTTAACACATCATCAATCACTTTTTGGGCTTGTTCGCCAGCCTCCAATTTCACTTGGTAGATACGGCCGAATTCCACAAAATCATTTACATAAGCCTGCCCCATGTAATACCCTAATGTAGAAAAGACCTGATTCAACTGCAAACCCATCAACTGAACTTTATCCCGGTCTATATTCAAAAAATATTGAGGTACATCCGCTTGATACATACTGCTCATGGAAGCGACAGCCGGCTCATTATGATAATTAGCCAATAAAGCCTCAACCGCCTTTTGCAGTTCTTCCGGACCCAAAGACTTACGATCCTCCAGTTCGAGTTGTAAACCACCCGTATTGCCCATACCTGGAATAGCAGGAGGAATAATACCAAAGACTTGGGCTTCCTGTATCATGGCATATGCCTGTCCGTTAAAACGATTGACCACCGCTTGAGCGGTATGCTCTTTACCCACACGCTCTTTCCAATTCTTCAGCACCACAAAATAGGTAGCCGCATTAGGCAACTGACCACCTCCCATGATACTGAATCCGTTTACGCCCAAATAAGTCTTCACTTCGGGATACTCTGACAAAATAGCATCAATCTGCTTACCCACCATCTGTGTACGCTCTAAAGAAGAAGCTGCCGGAAGCTGAATGGCAATCATAAAATATCCGTCATCTTCTTCAGGAATAAAGGTGCTGGGCCATTTTACAAACATCAGAATAGCAATGACTGAGATTACGATATAAGAACCGATAGCAATAACCGGCCGTGCCAACAACCATTTTACCGAAGCGTCATAAACCCGCTGCATCCAGTCATTCATCTTGTCAAACCAGAGGAACAAACGCGCTTTATGCGTCGGGGTGGGACGGAGCAACAGAGCGCAGACTGCCGGAGTCAAGGTCAATGAGTTGAAACCACTTATCACTGTAGAAGCCGCGATGGTCAAAGCAAACTGTTTATAAAGCTGCCCGGAAATACCGCTAATCAGCGTAGTAGGAATAAATACGGCAAGCAGTACCAGCACCACTCCGACAATAGGTCCGGTAATCTCCCCCATAGCCTGCTCGGTAGCGGCACGGGCGTCCAGCTTCCCTTCATCCAGAATACGGGTGGCATTTTCAGTCACCACTATGGCATCATCCACTACAATAGCTATAGCCAATATCAAGCCGAACAGTGTCAATGTATTGATGGAAAAGCCTAAAGCAGCCATTACCGCCAATGTTCCGATAAGGGACACAGGGATAGTAAGACAGGGGATAAGAACCGCCCGCCAGCTTTGCAGAAAAAAAAAGATAACCAGCACCACCAGAATAATCGCTTCCACAAAGGTCTTCATCACTTCATCAATGGAGTCGTGTACCACATCGGTAGTATCCAACGTCACATTGTATTTCACCCCGGCCGGAAATGTTTCAGCCAGTTCCGCCATACGGGCACGGACGTGTTTAGAAACATCCAGCGAATTACTTCCCGGCAACTGGTAAACAGCAATAGCAGCCGTAGGTTGCCCTTTCAAGCGGGAAACAACTCCATACCCGGCACTGCCCAACTCAATTTTTGCAACATCTTTCAGACGGAGCACTTTTCCCTGGTCTTCCACTCTCAATATGATGTCGCCGAACTCTTCGGGAGTAGAAAGACGTCCTTTTACATTCAGCGTATATTGAAAATCATTATCGGCCGAACTGCCGATGGGTTGTCCCACATAACCGGCAGACACTTCCATATTCTGACTTTGAATGGCAGCATAAACCTGCTGCGGGGTAATATTGCGGATACGCATGGTTTCAGGATTCAGCCATACGCGCATGGAATAATCACCGGCTCCCATGACATCCACCGCTCCTACCCCTGGTACACGTGTCAACTGGTCTACCAGATTCAAATTGGCATAATTGGTCAGATAAAGGCCATCATAAATACTGTCACCACTCAGTGTAAGCATCATCACAATATTGGATGACTGCTTCTGCACCGTCACTCCCTGTACCTTCACAGCTTCGGGTAAAGAATTCAATGCTACACTGACACGGTTTTGTACCATCACAGTTGCCATATCGATATCCGTTCCCACTTCGAAAGTCACTGTCAGCGAATAAGCGCCCGATGCAGAGGAATTGGAACTCATATACAACATTCCGTCCACACCGTTTACCTGCTGTTCAATGGGGATACCGACAGTTTGAGCTACAGTTTCAGCATTGGCACCCGGATATACCGCACTGACTTGCACGGTAGGAGGCGTAATATCGGGATATTGCGCCACGGGCAATATATTCAGGGTTACAAGTCCGGCCACCACGAATAACAAAGCCAGCACCGTGGCAAATATAGGCCGTTCTATGAAAAATTTTGAAAACATAAGGCTATTGAAGTTTATTGGTTTGTTCTATCGGTTTAATTTTCATGCCTTGACGCACTTTCAACAATGCCTTGGTGACATAACGTTCGGAAGGTGACAAGCCACTTTTTACAACACGCATATTATGATCCGCCAACTGCCCGACTTCAATATGCCGATAATTCACTATATCACTGTCATTCACTACATACAAATATTTACCCAACTGGTCTGTTCCGATAGAAGCATCATTAACCAACACTGCATTCCGCGCTTCACCGTATGGTAAGGTGACACTGACAAATAATCCGGGACGAAGCATCCCGTCAGGGTTATCCAATTCCGCACGCAAACGGAGAGTACCTGTAGTTAATGTCACATTGGGAGAAAGATAATCCAGTTTCGCTTTCCATGACTGTGCCCCGTCAGTTCCCAAACGCAAGGTTACAAAATGAGTTTCCGCAGGAATCTTGCTGGCAGCCTCCTGGGCCAGCTCGTATGTCAGATATTGGTTATCTGCAATATTAAAATAGGAATACATACGGTTATCCTTATAAACAGTAGCCAATTTAACCGGTTGCAAAGCACCACCAATATACGCCCCGACAGAATAAGCCGAAACATCAACCACTCCGTCACAAGGAGCCTTGACATAGCAATAACTCAAGTTGGTACGCGCAGTTTTCAAAGCTGCTTCAGCATTACTTACGGCAGCCTCACAAGCCGCCACATGACTTTCCGCCTGTAAATATTGTATACGGCTCACCGCATCACTTTTTATCGCTTCTTTCATACGTTGATAACTACTGACAGCATATTCAAGATTGGCTTTAGCCGTTTTTAATTCAGCTTCCGCTTGTTTCACTGAATTTTCATAAAGTGTCGGTTCTATAACGAACAATACCTGTCCCTGACGTACCCGGGAACCAGGTGCAAAATTCTTGGATTGTAAAGTTCCATTTACTCGTCCCACCAAATCTACAGTAGATTCCGCTTCCAGATAACCGGGATAATCTTTGGTCAGCGTCACATTTTCCACCAAAGGTTTCGCAACATCTACAGGCAATGCCTGCATTTCTGTCTGAGAAGGTTTATTTTTATCGCAGGCGGTCAACACACATACCGTCCATGCGAAAGCTATCATTATTTTTTTCATATCTTGGGTTAGGTTTTTATTATTTCTATAGTTCAACAGCTTTTCCGTCGCAGCCTACCAGCCTCCTCCCAATGCCTGATACATCTGAATCAGACAAAGCAATGAATATCCCTGTGCCTGCACCAATGAATTCTCGTATGACAGTAACGAACGCTGTGCATCCAATACATTTTGGAAAGGGCTCAGCCCCTGTTTATATAAGTCCAATGAAAGTTTAAATGCCTCTTTCCCCTGATTCAACATCTCACGACATGCTACAATCTGTTTGATGGAATTCTTATAACTACTCATGGCATTATCCACCTCCTGCACCGCTGTAAGAACCGTAGTATTGAACTGATTGATTGTTTCATCCAGTTGTGCACGCTGCAAGCGTACATTATTCGCACGCTGGCCACCATTAAAAATCGTCCAGCTCATAGAGGGAGCGATACTCCATGTCATACTGCTACGTCTAGTAAAATCTTTCATATCATGTGAAGCATAGCCGAAGGAACCGTTCAGAAAAAATGAGGGAAGCCAATCGGTCTTGGAAGCTCCCAACAAGGCTGCTTGTGCATTGACTTGACGTTCGGCAACCCGTACATCGGGACGTCGTAAAAGTAATTGTCCGGGAAGACCGACCCCTACCGGCTCTATATAATCGGGTAACGGTTTTCCCGTTTCCAGTGCAGCCGTCACATCCTGAGGATAAAGCCCGAGCAATACAGCCAACGCATTCATATATTGAATAATACCGGATTCTGTAGCAGGAATAGAAGCCAATGTACTATAATAAACCGATTTAGCCTGAGCCACATCCAGTTTGGAAGCCAGTCCGGTATTATAACGCACTTCAGTTATATCCACCACCGCCTTTTGAGATAAAGCATTGCGCTGTAACACACTGAGTTCCTGTTGGGTCTCACGCAAATTAAAATAGGCTGACGCCACTTCTGCACAAAGACTTACCATCGTCGCATTGTACTCTTCACGACTTGCCGCAAAATTTTCTTTCTGCGCTTTCACCCGTTGGCGGATGGAACCGAACACATCCACCTGCCAGTTCATATTAACCGTTGCATCATAATACCCCACTCTGGATTGAGGCTGTCCCGTACCGGTATTGCCACTAGTCTGTTGGCGGTTCCACCCGGCATCCAATGACAAAGCCGGATAATAGCCTCCTCTGGCTATCCTCAGATTCGCTTTCGCCATATCTATACGATTCAAGGCTGTAAGGACAGACGGATTCTGCCTGACAGCCACATGAATCAATGAATCCAGTGTGGCATCCTGAAATACAGTCCACCAATGGTCATCCACCGGAAGCAGTTGTTGAAACATCGCATCCTCTTCTTGCCAATGTTCCGGCAAGGGTACATTCAATAATTTTTCGGCCCGCTGCTGGGCATTCAGTGCCAAAGGAATGATTAAAAGGAGCCATACTCCCCATCTACGTATTTTCCTCATAAGTTTATCACATTAAAAAACATTAGGAAAACACATGAAACAATGTTTTGTTTAACCCTTTGACTTTCAAAAACAAGACAGCCTCTCCTTCTGAGAAGAAAAGGCTGCACCATACAATATGAAAAAAGAAGTTATTTCCCAAACATATTATTTATTAATGACATAGAACCGGTCAGCATACTTCCCAAGACATCCTGGTTGAATGCAATGGAATAGTTTCCGGGAGATAACTGTATATCCATTTGTACGATACCGTTTTTGCCGATTTTCTTCAATTCTTTAGCCTTTATATTATAATAGGCAAAACGGCGGAAACTTTGATACACATCACTCATCTCCACATCTACATGCTGCAATACAGAAGCGCCGCCTGCTACCGTAGGCAGCTCTAATGCCTTTCCATTATCCAACGTCAGGACACACTTACTGTCATTAGGAATTTCCACCTCATGCCCCGACCCGATAGTAACAGCCAGCGAATAACGTATGGTACTTTTATACTGAAATCCAGCGAGTGCCACATATACGTCCATATTATTGGAAACACCCAGATTCATACCCTCGCATACCACTGTACGCACTCCGGTCTGGTTGGTTTCATCATAAATTACCTTTTGTGCCATAGCTCCTATACCCAGAAGCAAAAAGGCGAATAAAAACAATACTTTCTTCATAATTCTTCAGTTATTATTTCATCATACAACAAAAACAAACTCATAATGATGACAATATTAACAAAAACTTTTCATACAACATATATCACAACGCATCATTTATACGTTTTTATCCGAACAAGCATAGAACTATAACCTTTCGCATCTCTTATTTCAATCTACTCTACCGATTCGATTCCAACGAATTGAATTTTGCTCTTCATCTTTTGAAAACCAAATCCATTGTACTACACCCACAATGAAATCATCAGGCACCAATCCCCAATGTCGTGAATCCAATGAATGGTGTATATTGTCTCCCAGCATAAAATAATAATCATGCTTAAACTGATAATTTGTGAAACGATGATTTCCTATAAAATATGCGCTATCTTTATAATCTATTTTCTGTTTAGTCTCCCATTCCATAACACTTCCATATTGGGTAGCAGTCAAACTATTTATCGGGATTTGATCACCTTTGCAAGGTATATAAAGAGGACCGAATTTTTCAGCAGTCCATCCTAACAGGTCATAGTAATTATGATCAAAAGAAAACGTAAGGCTATCCTCGACTAAGGCAGATAATGTAGGCAGGATAATTGCCACAGTGTCACCCGGAAGCCCCACACATCGTTTAGCATAATATTGCATGACATCAAAATGTATTCGATTCTTATATTGCCCGACTGGTGAATTAAAAATGAGAATATCATTTTTTCTTATCCGTCGTATTCCCGGAATACGTTTTATTGATATATGCTTGTTTTTTACCGCATTAAAAACATTAAATATCCTGCCGCCTGCTATCCATTTATTCACTATTACATAGTCACCTTTTATCAGAGTAGGATGCATGGATGCAGTAGGAATCCTGAACGAAGAAAAGGTCGTGATTTGTAACAGCAACCATATCAGAGCAAGTACACAACCATAAAATACAAAGTTTATTAAACGGTCTATCCATTTATTCTTTTCTTTTACCCTCTGGTTCATTCATCACCCTCCACCTCCGGCTTATTATTACAATCACGCAACTGTCCCATATACATCTCTTTTATCCGAGGATGATGCATAGGATTTCCTACTAATATCACTTTATTAGTATTGTCAAGCAAGAATGTCCTAAATTTATCATTCAGTGGAAACTTATTCAGTTTATTAAAGGTATCTTTCAGATCTATACATACAGGATAAATAAAATCTTCTGACTGTAATGTCATTATTAGTTCCTTCCTATTTCTAGGGTGGAAGAAAAAATAAAAGGATACATTCCTAGATGTGACAGAGTCTACCTCCGCTATAAAATTTATCCGTTCCAATAATTGCAATTTGCAACTAAGGCATCCTAATGAGTCTACATAAGTTACAATTTTATAATATGTTGAAGCATAAGGAAACTTATCTAATGTGTCTTTGCCTTGTATGGTAAAGACAGCTCTATCATGAAAGAGAATTTCTTTTCGAGTCCATTCTTTCATCAAAAAAGTCAACTGCTCCTTTTCTGTCCTTTTACACGAGAAGAAACAAAATACCCCAAAAGCCAACAACACATAAAGCAGGATTTTCATAATTTTGCTTTCAGGATATCATCCATCTCAAATATTTCAACATTACATTCCGATTCGCAATTTAACAAGTACAACTGAGGGGTATATTGAGAAAGAAGCACACTCATGCTTTGGTGTTCCAATGCGTACTTGCCTACCAGTTCACCATCGATGGAAAAACCCAGCAAAGTTTTAGGTGTACAGGCTGAATAGTTTTCAAAGGCTTTATAGCATAACTCACCACTATAAGTCACAAAAACATATTTATCATTGGCTGTCAATCCATAAAATCCATCCAAGTTATTCTTCTTTCTTGCAAGATTTGCTTCATAGACATTGCAAACAGGCTCAACAAGCATTTTTTCCCACTTCAAAGTAACATCTTCCTCATCCGATATATCATACCGACAAAGATAACCAAAAAATCTAGATGTAAAATAAAAGCTGTTTTTGTATGAAACCATCTCCCCCTGCAACTGCATAAAATCATTTGCTTCAGTAGTCATTCCCCGCACCGGATGATTACCGAAACGCTTTATTTCTTTAAAATCCCTATCAAAGAGAATGAAAAACTCCTTACCCCCAGACAAAGTCGTCGCCACACTATAACCATTGGACAGTCGACAGAAACGGGTTGTAAAACAACCATCTTTTACTTTAATTTTTTCACTTCCTACATAACGGTAGTCAGCACCCTTTTCCTCCCGTGCATACAATAGGACAGTAGAAGGCAAATTAACAAAATATAAAGTATCGTCCCCCTCTGTTTTTCCAATAAATTCAGCGGCTATAAATTCTCCAGGCCCTTGTCCCCTGCTTCCAAAGCTACCCACTCTTTCGCCTGTCTGTTCCTCTAGAATCTGACAAATAGGTTCACCAGGAAGTTTACAACGTTGAACCATAAGAATTCCACAATCAAGAGAAGAGAATGCAACCAACTCATTGGACATAATTTCTTTATCATAATAAGAGCCATAGATCGGTTTGGCGGGAATAGATAAAAAGTCATTTCCTTTGTTACTGACACAGGAAATTAAAAAAAGGATGGTAACAATCGAATAATACAATTTTATTTTAATCATAATTTTAATACTCTTCAAACGGGACAAAACAAATGCCTAACACCTATTTATTTTGTCCCGTATTACATAAATGCCTAATTACTCAGGAATGGTATATCGATTTACCCAATTCGCTTCCTCACTTGTTTCAATAATAACAGGTTCGCCCGGAGGACCTACAACGAGTTCATAACAACGTGAATTACGTTGATACATACAATCCTTCGTACCTAAAGTCAAGGCCTCCACATTTGACAAAGCTAAATCGGACAATTCTTCTTTGTTTTGAGAACCATACAAAACATAACTTCCACCAACAGCCAATGAGGCAATCAATGCCATTTTAAATGTTCTTTTCATAATATATTTTTTAAAGTTTGAAATAGGGATATCTTATGATGATTCAAAGAGGTATAATGAAAAAGATACCGTCTGTCCCTATCATCAGAAACAGACCGTCCACGAAGGCCATTTAGCTTGATTGTACTTGGAGGTGAATGTTTTCATAGTATCACTTTCTACAAAGAATATAAAAAGTTTCCACTTAAACAAACATTTCCGCTTTTATTCTACAATATAATTATCATAAAAACATTTGTATCCTCCTCGATTCATGCTCACACCTCACCTTTTTGTGCATATTTTCTCCTCATATCCTTTTGTTGCTCAAATTGTTTAAGTAAATTTGTCGCCAGAATATTACTAATACCAAATATATTAAAGTATATGAGTTTAAAAATTGTAGTACTGGCAAAACAAGTTCCCGACACACGCAATGTGGGGAAAGATGCCATGAACGCTGACGGTACTATCAACCGTGCGGCACTTCCGGCCATCTTCAATCCGGAAGACCTGAACGCCTTGGAACAGGCACTCAGACTGAAAGACACACATCCCGGTTCTACGGTAACTATCCTGACCATGGGTCCCGGACGCGCTGCCGAAATCATTCGTGAAGGTTTATACAGAGGAGCAGACAATGGATATTTATTGACCGACCGTGCTTTTGCCGGTGCTGACACGTTGGCCACTTCATACGCCATCGCTACGGCTATCCGCAAAATAGGCGAATGTGACCTGATTATCGGTGGCCGTCAAGCTATCGACGGTGATACCGCACAGGTAGGTCCGCAGGTAGCAGAAAAGCTGGGATTAAGCCAGATTACTTACACCGAAGAAATTCTAAACGTGGACGAAACAGCCCGCCGCATCACCGTAAAACGCCACATTGACGGAGGGGTAGAAACTGTGGAAGGTCCTCTGCCTATTGTACTGACTGTAAACGGAAGTGCAGCTCCCTGCCGTCCGCGCAATGCCAAATTGTTACAGAAATACAAACGCGCTCTCGGCGCACAGGAAAAAGCAGCCATCACTAAAGACGGTTCTGAACTGCCTTACGCTGAACTATATGAGAAATTCCCTTACCTGAATATCACTGAATGGAGTGTGGCCGATGTAGAAGGAGACACCAAGCAGTGCGGTCTGTCAGGCTCTCCCACCAAAGTGAAGAAGATTGAAAACATCGTCTTCCAGGCAAAAGAAAGCAAGACCATGACAGGAAGCGACCAGGATGTGGAAGGATTGATTGTCGAACTGTTAGCTAACCATACAATAGGATAACGATTATGAATAATGTATTTGTATATTGCGAGATTGAAGGCACAACAGTGGCCGATGTGAGTCTCGAACTTTTAACCAAAGGTCGTAAATTAGCTAATCAGTTAGGATGCCAGCTTGAGGCAATCGCTGCCGGAACCGGCCTTGCAGGAATTGAAAAACAAGTATTGCCCTACGGAGTAGACAAACTTCATGTATTCGATGCTCCGGGTCTGTTCCCTTATACTTCACTGCCCCACACTTCCATTTTGGTGAATCTGTTCAAAGAGGAAAAACCACAAATCTGTCTGATGGGCGCTACTGTTATCGGCCGCGATCTGGGACCGCGTGTATCTTCCGCATTGACCAGCGGACTGACTGCCGACTGTACCCAGTTGGAAATCGGTACCCACGAAGACAAGAAGAACGGCATCACCTATGAAAATCTGTTGTATCAGATTCGTCCCGCCTTCGGTGGTAACATCGTTGCAACCATTGTCAACCCCGAGCACCGCCCACAGATGGCGACCGTTCGTGAGGGAGTGATGAAGAAAGAGATTCTGGATGAAAATTATAAGGGTGAAGTGGTGAACCACGACGTTGCCAAGTTTGTTCCTGAAACAGACTATGTAGTCAAAGTCATTGACCGTCACGTAGAAAAAGCCAAACATAACCTGAAAGGCGCACCTATCGTGATTGCCGGAGGCTATGGCATGGGATCTAAAGAAGGTTTTGACAAATTGTTCGAACTGGCCAAAGAACTTCACGCCGAAGTAGGTGCCAGCCGTGCAGCTGTCGATGCAGGTTATGCAGACCATGACCGCCAGATTGGCCAGACGGGTGTAACCGTCCGTCCCAAACTGTATATTGCTTGCGGTATCTCCGGACAAATCCAGCACATCGCAGGTATGCAGGATGCAGGTATCATCATCTCTGTAAACAGTGACCCGAACGCTCCGATCAACACCATTGCCGATTATGTGATTAACGGCACTGTGGAAGAAGTCGTTCCGAAATTGATTAAGTATTATAAAAAGAATTCAAAGTAGTCAGTAGTAGTCATAAGTAGTCAAAGTAGAAAAAAATGAAAAGTCAATCCTTTGAACAACTGATTGTTTGGCAAAAGGCACATTCGTATGTATTGGCCATTTACAAAATAACCAAGCAATATCCCAAAGAGGAATTATTCTGCTTGGTTAACCAGATGCGCCGTGCAGCAGCCTCTATCACTGCAAATATAGCGGAAGGATATGCTAAAATCAGCTCAAAGGACAAACTGCGTTTCTATAACATTTCACAAGGTTCGTTGGAAGAAACACGCAATTTCATTATCCTGTCGAAAGATTTAGGATACATCACATTGCAAGACAAAGAACAATTAGGCATACAAGCGGCCGAAATCAGCCGCCTGCTAAACGCCTACTGCATAGCCTTGTTGAAAAATGTATCGCCACCCACTACTTAACTACCCTTAGCTACTATTAACCACTCTAACTACTAAAAATTATGGCAAACTTTTATACCGATATACCGGAACTCAAGTATCACTTGAACAATCCGATGATGGAGCGCATCTGCCAACTGAAAGAGCGCGACTATAGAGATAAAGACGAGTTCGACTATGCACCGCAGGATTATGCCGATGCCATGGACTCTTACGATAAAATTCTGGAAATCACAGGTGAGATTACAGGTGAAACCATCGCTCCCAATGCCGAAGGAGTGGACGAAGAAGGTCCTCACTGCGGAAACGGACGTGTGGAATATGCTTCAGGAACCAAACAAAACCTGGATGCGATGGTCAAAGCCGGACTGAACGGCATGACCATGCCCCGTCGTTTCGGTGGCTTGAACTTCCCCATCACCCCCTACACCATGTGCGCGGAAATTGTTGCCGCCGCCGATGCAGGTTTCGGAAACATCTGGTCTTTGCAAGACTGTATTGAAACGCTGTATGAATTCGGTAACGAAGACCAGCACAGCCGTTTCATTCCCCGTATTTGTGCAGGTGAAACCATGTCTATGGACTTGACCGAACCCGATGCCGGTTCCGACCTTCAGTCAGTAATGCTGAAAGCTACTTTCGATGAAGCCAACAACTGCTGGCGTCTGAACGGTGTGAAACGTTTCATCACTAACGGTGACGCTAATCTTCACCTGGTATTGGCACGTAGCGAAGAAGGAACCAAAGACGGACGTGGTTTGTCTATGTTCATCTATGACAAAAACGAAGGAGGTGTAGATGTACGCCGCATCGAAAATAAATTAGGTATCCACGGCTCTCCTACCTGCGAACTGGTTTACAAGAACGCGAAAGCCGAACTTTGCGGTGACCGTAAGCTCGGTTTGATAAAATACGTTATGGCATTGATGAATGGTGCGCGTCTGGGTATCGCTGCCCAGTCAGTAGGTTTGTCACAAGCTGCTTACAACGAAGGATTGGCATACGCCAAAGAACGTAAGCAGTTCGGAAAAGCCATCATCGATTTCCCGGCAGTATATGACATGCTGTCTATCATGAAAGCCAAACTGGATGCAGGCCGTGCATTGCTTTACCAGACTTCACGCTATGTGGATATTTACAAAGCATTGGATGATATTGCCCGCGAACGCAAACTGACTCCTGAAGAACGTCAGGAACAAAAAGTCTACGCCAAGCTAGCAGACAGCTTTACTCCGCTTTCCAAGGGTATGAACTCTGAATATGCCAACCAGAATGCATACGATTGTATCCAGATTCACGGTGGTTCAGGTTTCATGATGGAATATGCTTGCCAGCGTATCTATCGCGATGCACGCATCACCAGCATTTACGAAGGAACGACCCAGTTGCAGACTGTAGCCGCTATCCGTTATGTAACCAACGGTTCTTATATCGCAACCTTGCGTAATTATGAAGCTATTCCTTGCAGTGAAGATATGCAACCGCTGATGGACCGCGTGAAAGAAATGGCCAACAAATTTGACGCATGCACCAATGCGGTAAAAGAGGCCCAGAATCAAGAGTTACTTGATTTCGTTGCACGCCGTCTTTATGAAATGGCTGCCGTATGTATCATGTCACATCTTCTTATCCAAGATGCGACAAAAGCACCTGAATTGTTCGCCAAATCGGCCCATGTATATGTAAACTATGCAGAAGCTGAAATAGAAAAGCATTTCAATTTCATCCGTAAATTCAAAGCAGATGATTTAGCTGACTATCGTTTGTAAACTTCATTCCATTCTATAAAACGACGTTCTATTCTTCACGGAGTAGAACGTCGTTTATAGTATAAGATTTACTTTTAAACACATACTGATGCAAAATCAAAAACGCCCGTTTCACAACGAGCGTTTTCCTTATAAACAAAGCCTCAGCCGACCTTATTTACTAACAAACTTATTATTAACGTATTTATAAACTGCCTCTTCATATCCTTCCTACAACTATATCAATCCCTCTATCCAGACAAACTAATAATCCGTCTACCTTTCTACTACCCGATCTTGATTCTCAAACTTTTTCTTTTTCCAAAAGTAAAATTAAAGCTTTATCATCATTGGAACAAGAGTTATCGACCAATCTCCTTATTTCATCTATTAACACCCGTTTTTGTTCCTTATCACACTATTTCGAACTTTTCTTTCCACCTACTGTTATGAGAGAAACTTATTAAAAACCTTGACTTATGAAAGAATTAGAATTAACCAGTAACGCCGCTTTGACGGATGCGGTATATGAAACCGCCCTGAACGGCTCATTTCTTGAAGTTAAACTTGTAGCAGGTTCCGTGGGCGATGACGAACCTAGAGGAATACAACCGGAATATGAATGTTATCACATCAGCTATCCGGACAAAAAAGACACAATTTTGTTCGAGCAACCTTTGGATGCTGCCGATGACAAAGTAACCGTATATGATTTGGGAAAGAAAATCAAATCCATAGAAGGCTGTTGCCACAAGACACTGACAAAAGGCGAAAGCCGCACAGCCACAGCACGTAAAGTAGTTGCTCATGGTCCTATGTGGATTTATGTGGCTATTGCTGTCGGGATGGATAAAGCAGGCACCGAATCACCTTTTATGATCGTCCAAGGAGCAGGCACTTACGGTTCTGAAGATACGACCGAGAACGAAATGATAGGTTATGCTAACGGACGTATTCATGAAATGACAGCTTTGCTTGTCCGCCGTGCGCGTTTGGAAAAACTGCATCTGGCAAGCATACGCGCAGGCTACAAATATTTATTCGTAGAACCGGGAAGAATAGGAAAGGCTAAAGTCAAAGAAGGATAAGCCCCCTTGTCTTCACTGATAACCATCATTTTAAAAGCCTGTTGCCTTCTTTCAACAACAGGCTTTTATCTATTATAAATTATTCTAACGCATCTACCGGCAAATCAGACTCTTTACGATACCCCGATGAAGTAAATACAGCTATCAGCTCCCCCTGTCCGTCTGTTATCTTTACTTCAACAAAAGGAATACGATGATGATTAAATACTTCAACAGCCTCAGCATACACGTAACCCAACTTAGCAGGACGGAGAAAAGTAATATTGGCATTCACAGAAAGTGTAAGTTTCTTACGGCTGTTCGCTACAGCTGCAAAAGCCAGATCGGCCAATGTAAACAAGGCGCCGCCTTGACATACTCCTCCACCATTCAGATGCCGGTCGGTCACCTCCATACACGCACGGGCATACCCCGGCTTTATCTCAAGAAGTTCCACTCCCGCACAAGTAGCAAAACGATCCGCTTTCAAAAATTCTTTTAATGTTGCCATATCACAATTTATATGAATAAGAAAGTCTTAATGAATAATCACCATGGTAGCCCCGAAACCATATTCACGGAACGAAGCATCCTGACTTTCATAGTTTTTATATTTATATTTTAACTCCTGCAGGATAGCTTTGCGTAACACACCATCCCCCTTACCATGAATAAAGACAATCTTCTGTCCCTTCTTGTTCTTGCATTCTTCCAAAGTCTTACGAAAAACGTCCAATTGATAATTCAATATCTCGCTGTTGCTCATACCGGCAGTCGTATCCAGTAACTCATGAGCATGGAGATCAACCTCCATGATATCGTTCTTCACCTTTTTCTGCTGGGGCTGCTTCGCTACCTGCGGTTCCGGCACTTTTTTTTGCAATAATGCATCTTTTATATCATCTGCCGAAACAAACACCTGTTTTACCGGAACATCATTTTTCACTATATCGTAAATAAGTGACGGCTCCTCAAAGAAAATACTCTCACGGAAAGTATGCAATTTATAAAACTTCACTGTATCTATGCGCAATTCCACAGACACGGCAGGCTTGAACAGAAAACTCTTGTTATCCTTAAAAGCGATAAGCTGCACGGCCACCCGTTCCAATTCATTCAAAACGCTTTTCTCGAACTCCTCGATATAAAACTTCGTATTCGGTTCCACCATGCCATGGCTGCGCACCCGCCAGTTACTACCTTCGGCTGTAAGATAAGTAAAGTATAAGGTGAAATTGCTGTCGTTGATAAGATATGCATCAAATGCCGTTGCAGAAA
This sequence comes from Phocaeicola sp. RTP21359st1_B8_RTP21360_211022, assembly GCF_040911965.1. Lineage (NCBI taxonomy): Bacteria > Pseudomonadati > Bacteroidota > Bacteroidia > Bacteroidales > Bacteroidaceae > Phocaeicola > Phocaeicola sp. RTP21359st1_B8_RTP21360_211022. The sequence continues at coordinate 39,858 of NZ_JBDFXP010000012.1, read as the reverse complement.
TAGCTTTGAGATCCTGTGGCACAAAAGCCAGCATCACATTCAGAATATCCCCTCCCTTTCGCTCAGCCGGGCGATAAGTGACAGGACGTTCATCCTCCTCTTCATCCGGACGCACCTTGACTGACGCTCCTTTTGCCTTTGCACCGGCAACCTCCTGTTTAGGAGCCGGAGCAACAGGTTTACGCTTCATATTATAATCATCCGTGTCAATCACCACACACTCCTTTATGGGCATCGGAATATCGAAGCCATCGGCATCTTCTACCAAAACCATATCTTTTCCTTGAAATCCGGTCACAACACCGCCCCCTACCTCACTAAGGAAACGGACTTTATCTCCTATTTTCATACTCTTTTCTTTTTTAGTTAGCGCAAATATCGGTACTTTTGCGCAGAAAAAGAAATAGATTCAGATGGAAGATACCAAACATATCAAAATAAGTGAGTTCAACTACCCGCTACCCGATGAACGGATCGCCAAATTCCCCCTTGCCACGCGCGACCAGTCCAAACTGCTAGTTTACCGCCACGGCGAAGTGAGCGAAGACATCTTTACGTCTTTGCCACACTATCTGGAATCCGGAGAACTGATGATATTCAATAATACCAAAGTGATTCAAGCCCGTCTGCATTTCCGTAAAGAAACCGGAGCATTAATAGAAGTATTCTGCCTGGAACCTGTCCAGCCCAATGACTATGTGTTAAACTTCCAGCAAACACGACAATGCAGCTGGTTATGCATGATAGGTAATCTGAAAAAATGGAAAGAAGGTACGTTGAGCCGCATAGTAAATGTAAAAGGCAAACAAATAGTCCTGTCCGCCACCCGTGGAGAGTGCAAGGGAACCAGCCATTGGATTGATTTCTCATGGGATGATGACACAATTACCTTTGCCGACCTGCTGGAAGTGGCAGGTGAACTGCCCATCCCTCCCTATCTGAACCGTGAGACACAAGAAAGCGACAAGGAAACTTATCAGACGGTTTACTCCAAAATAAAAGGTTCTGTCGCCGCTCCCACCGCAGGACTTCATTTTACGGAAAGAGTACTGGCAGCGCTGGACGAACGGGGAATTGACCGGGAGGAACTGACTTTACACGTAGGTGCAGGAACTTTCAAGCCCGTAAAAAGTGAAGAGATAGAAGGACATGAAATGCATACGGAATACATTTCTGTAAGCAAGCATACCATTGAAAAACTAATCGCCCATAATGGAAAAGCCATTGCGGTAGGAACCACTTCGGTACGTACCCTGGAAAGTCTTTATTATATCGGCGTCCTTATCAGCCACAATCCCGATGCCACTCAGGACGAATTGCATGTACAGCAATGGATGCCCTACGAAGATAAGAATGACCTGACTCCGGTGGAAGCACTGCAACAGATTCTGAATTATCTGAACCGACACGAAATGGAAGCGTTGCATAGCAGTACTCAGATTATCATCGCGCCGGGATATACATACAAAATAGTCAAGAAGATGGTTACCAATTTCCATCAGCCGCAAAGTACATTGCTGCTATTGGTTTCCGCCTTTGTGAAAGGAAACTGGCGAAGGATTTATGATTATGCACTGGGCCATGATTTCAGGTTTCTGAGCTACGGAGACAGTTCGCTGCTGATACCCTAAGACTTCATCACGGATATAAAGCCTTTTTTCCGTATCACCAAACGTTTTCTACTATATGGCTAAGGCTTTTCTTCCTGCTTGTTTTATCTCCGCAAGCCTTTGGAGTTATCTCCCAAGGCTTGGGAGTTAACTCCAAAGCTTATGGAGATAACTCCAAAGGCTATGGAGATAGAATACATCCGTATAAAAAGGCTTAATCTGGAGAAAGAAAAAACTTATGCAATAGGCTGTGATATGATAGACATTCATTTATTCCGCCGGTAGGTTCTTACTTAAAAAAATCCAAAGAAAGATATAAACGGGAAAATAAGAACCAGCTTCCACTAAATTTCTACCGCCCCCTTTATTTACTATACACAAGAACAGGAAACCTACTTTGTCATTATGGCAAGCTTTTTATATCCGTGTGCGTTTACCTTTACATCAAGTCTATAGATAAAAAACAACTTTATGTCACTAAACATATCTCCAAACCCATAGTATTCCAATCGTTTTGCTATCTTTGTGACAAAACACTTACATACTATGACTATCACTCTATCTACTGATTTACCTGCCTATCCTACATTCACGGAAGGCATCCGCCGTGCTCCCGACCGGGGCTACCGCTTGACACCCGCCCAAACGGAAACGGCATTGAGGAATGCATTGCGATACATTCCGGTGGAACTGCATGAGCAACTTGCTCCCGAATTGATGGATGAACTGCTCACCCGGGGTAAAATCTACGGTTACCGCTTCCGACCCGAAGGTGACTTGAAAGCAAAGCCCATTGACGAATATAAAGGAAACTGTATCGAAGGAAAAGCGTTTCAAGTAATGATAGACAACAATCTTTCATTTGATATCGCCCTCTATCCTTACGAACTGGTGACCTACGGCGAAACCGGACAAGTTTGTCAAAACTGGATGCAATACCGGCTTATCAAGCAGTATCTGGAGGTTATGACGAATGAACAAACCCTGGTCGTAGAAAGCGGCCACCCGTTGGGATTATTCAAATCACATCCCGAAGCTCCCCGTGTTATTATCACCAATTCCATGATGGTAGGCATGTTCGACAACCAGAAAGACTGGGAAATAGCCGCACAGATGGGAGTAGCCAATTATGGACAGATGACCGCCGGAGGCTGGATGTACATCGGTCCGCAAGGTATTGTACACGGCACGTTCAACACCCTATTAAATGCCGGCCGCATGAAATTAGGAGTGCCGCAGGACGGCAACCTGAACGGCCATCTTTTCGTATCCTCCGGATTGGGCGGAATGAGCGGAGCCCAACCCAAAGCAGCCGAGATAGCCGGAGCAGTGGCCATTATAGCCGAGGTGGATTATTCACGCATAGAAACCCGCCACCGCCAAGGGTGGGTACAGCATATCACATCCGATTTGTCTGAAGCCTACCGGCTGGCTGCCGATGCCATAGACCGACGAATCCCCTGTTCCATAGCCTACCATGGCAATGTAGTCAATCTGTTGGAGTATGCATTGCATCACAACATCCACATCGAACTTCTCAGTGACCAGACTTCCTGCCATGCCGTTTACGAAGGCGGCTATTGTCCTGCAGGCATTTCCTTCGAAGAACGTACCCGTATGCTGAAAGAAGACAGAGAAACTTTCGATGAAATGGTGAACGAAACTTTGCGCCGCCATTTCCATGTTATCAAGGAACTGGTGGCACGGGGCACTTATTTCTTCGATTATGGCAATTCTTTCATGAAAGCGATTTATGACGCCGGAGTGAAAGAAATCTCACGCAATGGAACAGACGAGAAGGATGGATTCATCTGGCCGTCCTATGTAGAGGATATCATGGGGCCTCAACTTTTCGATTATGGTTACGGCCCCTTCCGCTGGGTATGCCTGAGCGGGAAAAAGGAAGATTTGATAAAGACCGACCGTGCCGCTATGGAGTGTATCCCTAAAGATCGCCGCGGACAGGATATGGACAACTGGATATGGATTCGCGACGCCGAAAAGAATAACCTGGTGGTAGGGACCCAAGCACGCATTCTGTATCAAGACGCACTGGGACGTATGAATATAGCACTGCGTTTCAATGAAATGGTACGCCGGGGCGAGGTAGGTCCTATCATGTTGGGACGTGACCACCACGATGTAAGCGGTACCGACTCTCCTTTCCGGGAAACCTCCAATATCAAGGACGGCAGCAATGTAATGGCAGATATGGCTGTGCAATGCTTTGCCGGAAATTGTGCCCGGGGCATGAGCCTTGTCGCTTTGCACAATGGAGGCGGTGTAGGTATAGGTAAAGCCATCAATGGCGGATTCGGAATGGTATGCGACGGCAGTGAACGGGTAGACCGTATTCTCCGCTCATCCATGTTATGGGATGTAATGGGAGGAGTGGCACGCCGCTCGTGGGCACGCAACCCGCATGCCATGGAAACTTCGGCGGAATTCAACGAGAGCCATGCCGATGGTTATCACATCACCCTGCCGCATATAGCGGAAGATGACCTTATTAATAAGGTATTGAAAAATAAAGGAATCAACTAACCAAAAACCGGAACACCATGGATGCAACTGTTTCATTCATCCGCATCCATGGATGTTCCCTATAAACCAAATTCTAAAGAGTATGAGCTGGACAAAAATTATGGAATGCGTCCCCAACTTCAGCGAGGGACGTGACTTACAGAAAATAGACGAGATTGTATCTCCGTTTCGTGCCAAGGCAGGCGTAAAATTATTGGATTATAGTAACGATGAAGACCACAACCGGCTGGTAGTTACCGTTGTTGGAGAGCCGGACGCCTTGAAAGAAGCCGTGATAGAAGCTATCGGTATAGCAGTAGAACTGATTGACCTGAACCATCACCAAGGACAGCACCCCCGTATGGGAGCTGTAGATGTAGTTCCATTCATTCCCATCAAAGGATGTACCATGGAAGATGCTATAGCGGTGTCCAAAGAAGTGGGGCAACGGGTGGCCTCTCAATATAATCTCCCTGTATTCTTGTATGAAAAATCAGCTAGTGCACCACATCGTGAAAATCTCGCTGCCATCCGTAAAGGAGAATTCGAGGGAATGAAGGAAAAGATTCACCAACCCGAATGGCATCCCGATTTTGGTCCTGCGGAACGTCACCCCACTGCCGGAACTGTAGCCATCGGAGCCCGTATGCCCTTAGTGGCCTACAATATAAATCTCAATACTCCCAGCCTGGAAATAGCGCATGACATTGCCAAGAAAATCCGTTTTATCGGTGGCGGACTGCGCTATTGCAAGGCCATGGGCGTAGAACTGAAGGACCGGGGTATCACCCAGGTATCCATGAATCTTACCGACTATAGCAAAACCGCTATCTACCGGGCATTCGAAATGGTACGTTTTGAAGCCAAACGCTACGGAGTAAGCATCATCGGCAGCGAAATCGTAGGACTTGTTCCTATGGAGGCCTTGATAGACACTGCCTCTTACTACCTGGGATTGGAAAACTTCTCCATGCAACAAGTGCTGGAAGCGCAGATTATGGAATAATATAGAATAGAACGCAAATGACACAAATGACGCAAATAGCAAGTCAAGAAGATGTAGATAAAATATTAAAAGCATTTTATCTAGTGTACAACACATTAGGATATGGATTCTTGGAAAGGGTTTATCAAAATGCCCTCTACTTTGAATTGATAGAGCAAGGTTTTAAATGTGAAGTGCAAAAGCAAATCAATGTATTTTATAAAAATCATAAAGTGGGTGAATATTATGCCGACATGGTGATCAACAACTCCATCATATTAGAACTGAAAGCGGCTGATGCTTTACGTCCCGAACATGAATTTCAACTGATAAACTATCTGAAAGCCACAGACATAGAGATAGGCTATCTATTAAACTTCGGAAAGCATCCTGAATTTAAAAGAAAAATATTCAGTCACCATTGATATTTGTGTCATTTGCGTTCCATTAAAACTAACAACTATGAGCAACAACTTGATTATCATCAATGCCCACATCGTTACTCCGCAAGGCAGAACCGCCCGGAAAGGAGAAGCCATGAACGAACTTCTCAACATTCCTTGCGGAACGGTAAGAGTAACCGACGGCATTATTACCTATGTTGGCGAAAACCGTATAAGCCATGAAAAGCCCGGCTATAAAGTGCTTGACGCCAGAGGGAATGTATTGTTGCCGGGATTCGTTGACTCTCATACCCATTTGGTTTTCGGAGGATTTCGCCCCGACGAATTCATCTGGCGGCTCAACGGCGACAGTTATATGAGCATCATGGAACGTGGCGGAGGCATTATCAATACTGTACGTGCCACCCGGGAAGCCTCCTTTGAAGAACTGAAACATAAAGCCGAATGGTTTCTGGATACCATGAGCCGGATGGGGGTCACCACAGTGGAAGGAAAAAGCGGATATGGCCTGGATCGTGATACAGAACTGAAACAGCTCAGTGTCATGCAAGCTATCAATGAATGTCCCGACCGGAAAGTAGATATCGCCACCACTTTTTTAGGTGCTCACGCCTTACCCGAAGAATACAAAGGGCGAAGTGACGCATATATTGATTTTCTGATTAACGAAATGTTGCCCATGATCCATCAGAAACAATTGGCCGAAAATTGCGATATTTTCTGTGAAAAAGGAGTATTCACTGTGGAACAGTCTCGAAAGCTATTGAAAGCTGCGCAAGCTCTAGGCTTCGGCGCCAAGCTACACGCTGATGAAATTGTCAGCTTTGGAGGAGCAGAACTGGCAGGAGAATTGAAGGCCCTCAGCGCCGACCATCTGTTGCAAGCATCCGATGAAGGCATAAAAGCCCTGGCACAAAATAATGTAGTAGCCACTCTGTTGCCACTAACTGCCTTTACACTAAAAGAGCCCTACGCCCGTGGCAGGAAAATGATAGACAGCGGCTGTGCCGTAGCCCTTGCCACCGATCTAAATCCAGGCAGCTGTTTCTCCGGATCCATCCCGCTGACTTTTGCTCTGGCCTGCATCTATATGAAACTGACCGTTGCCGAAGCTATCACAGCCATCACACTGAACGGTGCGGCAGCCCTCGGACGCGCCGACCGCATCGGAAGCATAGAAGCCGGAAAACAGGGAGACTTTGTTTTACTGGGAACCGACAACCCCCATATATTACCTTATTATACAGGTATGAACGCAGTGAAGCTGACCATCAAAGGAGGACGTATTCTACATTCAAATTAACCAATTAAATACTAATAGCCATGTTAACAGAACTTACCATCAAAGAATTTATCAATAAAGTACTCAGTAATGATCCTGTCCCCGGTGGCGGCAGTGTCTCGGCACTCAATGGAGCCCTTGCCACCTCACTGGCAGCTATGGTAGCCAATCTTACCATAGGCCGCAAGAAATATGTAGAAGTGAACGAAATAATGGAAGATCTTTCTGTGCGTTTCGAAGAGCTCACCCGCCAGCTGATAACCGATGTAGACCGTGATTCGGAAGCATACGACCGTGTTTTCTCTGCATTCAAACTTCCGAAAGAAACGGATGAAGAAAAGGCTATCCGCAGTGAAGCCATACAGAAGGAAACCAAATATGCCGCCCAAGTGCCTATGGAGGTGGCACGTACCGTCCATTCCATTCTGCCCATGATTGATGTGGTAGCCAGAAAAGGGAACAGCAACGCTGTAACCGATGCCTGTGTATCCATGATGTGTGCCCGGACTGCCATTCTGGGAGCCTTGCTGAATGTACGTATCAACCTCACTTCTATCAAAGACGAAAAATTCGTCAAAGAGATGAGTGAAGAAGCCGATATGATAGAACAGACGACCATTGCCGAAGAACAGAAAATACTGGACTATGTGAAAACCATTTTTTAATCCCAACCTCCGCGGTTAAAAAAAGAATCAGACCATGAAGAATGTATATCAAATAGGTTCGGGTGACCTCACTTTTGACATCATCGAACGTATTATCAATGAAAATCTGAAATTGGAACTGGCTCCTGAAGCCAAAGACCGGATTCAGAAATGCCGGGATTACCTGGACAAAAAGATCAAGGAATCCGATGTCCCTCTCTATGGCATCACGACAGGATTCGGCAGCCTGTGCAACCGTAATATTTCTTCCGATGAACTGAGTACTTTGCAAGAGAACCTGGTGAAAAGCCATGCTTGCAGTGTAGGCGCAGAAATGCCCCATGTCATTGTGAAGCTGATGTTTTTATTAAAAGCTCATGCTCTTTCTTTGGGACACAGTGGCGTACAAGTCATTACTGTACAGCGCATTATCGACTTTTTCAATAACGATGTAATGCCCATTGTCTACGACCGCGGTTCATTGGGAGCTTCAGGAGATCTTGCCCCGCTCGCCAATCTCTTCCTTCCGTTGATCGGCGTAGGCGACGTGTATTATAAAGGCAAACGCTGCGAAGCTATCAGCGTGCTTGATGAGTTTGGTTGGGAACCAGTCAAATTGAAAAGCAAAGAAGGACTGGCCTTGCTCAATGGTACCCAGTTTATGAGTGCCAACGGAGTGTATGCCATACTCAAAGCCTTCCGTCTTTCCAAGAAAGCCGACCTCATTGCCGCCATCTCCCTGGAAGCCTTTGACGGCCGCATCGATCCGTTCATGGACTGTATCCAACAAATGCGTCCGCATAAAGGCCAGATAGAAACCGGAGCCGCATTCCGAAGAATACTGGAAGGCAGTGAAATCATCGCACAGCCCAAACAACACGTACAAGACCCCTATTCGTTCCGTTGCATCCCACAAGTTCATGGTGCTACCAAAGATGCCATCAACCACGTAGCTTCAGTACTGTTGACCGAGATAAATTCAGTTACCGATAACCCCACTATCTTCCCCGATGAAGACCTTATCATTTCAGGTGGCAACTTCCACGGACAGCCCCTGGCACTGGTATATGATTATCTTGCCATTGCTATGGCCGAACTGGGAAACATATCTGAACGGCGTGTGGCACAACTCATTATGGGACTTCGCGGATTGCCCGAATTTCTGGTTGCCAATCCGGGACTTAATTCTGGTTTCATGATTCCCCAATATGCGGCTGCCAGCATGGTAAGCCAGAATAAAATGTACTGTTATGCCGCCAGCAGCGACTCCATAGTATCCAGCAACGGACAGGAAGACCATGTAAGTATGGGAGCCAATGCTGCAACCAAGCTTTACAAAGTGATGGACAATCTGGAACATATACTTGCCATCGAATTAATGAACGCTGCCCAAGGACTGGATTTCCGCCGTCCGCTCCGCAGTTCACCGTTTATTGAAAAGTTTCTCGCCACCTACCGCAACGAGGTACCTTTTATAAAAGAAGATATTGTGATGTATAAGGAAATACATAAAACTGTAGCTTTTTTAAAACGGCATCAAGTAAACTATTAAACGGCATTTCGGACTCGGATTATAAAGGTTTCACATCCCTTTTTACTATTAAAGACTATAAGATCCATATAATCCGAGCCCGAATTCATATCTTTGCAGTAACAAAAAAATAGCGAAGATGAATTACGATAATAAAGAAGAAATGTTTCCTATAGTAGATGAACAAGGAAACATAACAGGAGCTGCAACCCGTGGAGAATGTCATAATGGAAGTAAATTGCTACATCCGGTAGTCCACTTACATGTATTCAACAGTAAAGGCGAACTCTATTTGCAAAAGCGTCCTGACTGGAAAGATATCCAACCAGGCAAATGGGACACAGCCGTAGGCGGACACATAGATTTAGGTGAAAATGTGGAAACAGCCTTGAAACGTGAAGTAAAAGAAGAACTGGGCATCACCGACTTTACTCCCGAATTACTGACTAGCTATGTATTCGAATCCACCCGGGAAAAAGAATTGGTATTCTCACATAAAACCACTTATGACGGTCCCATTATTCCCAGCGAGGAACTGGATGGCGGCCGTTTTTGGTCACTAGAAGAGATCAGAAGCAATATTGGAAAAGAAATATTTACACCTAATTTTGAGAATGAATTTCAGAAGCTGGGCTTCTGAAATAGTTTTTTAATGAAAAGTGGCAAATTCTTGATGCAGGTCAAGAATTTGCCACTTTTGCATACATTTTATCTTTATCAGAGTACAATCTAGAACAAAACAGCATAATTTTGTGTTGTAAAACATAAAAAGAAAGGATAACGAGATTATGAAAAAGGTAAAAAGTATTTTTAAGAAAGCCCTTGCTATGATGGGTGAAAACGAAGTAAAAGCTTGGGGTATAGGGATTAAGTAAGAAAACACCCTATTTTTTAATCAAAGAAAGGATAACATTATGAAGAAGTTGAAGGAGATCATCAAAGCAGGTCTCAAAGATATGGGAAATGACGCCCTCCGTGCTTGGGGGGTACGATACAAAGTAAAAGATACAAAGGATTAGTTTTTAACGTTTTTAAAAAAGGGTAACAGGATGAAAAGAGTAAAAAGTTTTTTCAAAGGATATATGAGGGCTATTGAAATTAATGCCGCATTAATGTATGGTTATAGACCTAAATAAAAACCGTACTTTTTGATTGAGGGAATTGAATTACCATTATAATAAAAAAGCAGTCTTGAAAAGTCAAGACTGCTTTTTTATTATAAATACAGTATAAGTGAAATCAATTTATCCGACAAGCAATACACTAATATTAAAAATATATTGTATTTCTGCAAAAAGAATATACCTCTTTGAAATCAAGAGAGTTAGAAAATTCACCTCATTTTAGGACAATGAGGTGGCAACCGTCCTAATTACCGTGATCTGCATCACTTTGCAGGTTTGGGTAACTTTTAAGGATGTAAATATGGCAGGCAAAAAGATGATAGACACGACCTTTCTCTACAATCTCGCTTTTTACTCCCGGCAATTCATTTGCCATCTGGAAGAAAACATCCATATCTCCATTGGCATCCTTGTAGAGTTTCCTGTAAATGGAAAGCACACCACCATCCACGCAATTCTTGCTACATTCCGAAAAGAAGGCTGCTCGTTGTTCCGATGAGAGTCGGGCTATACCTTTCTCAAAACCTTTGAACCAATCTGACAAATCCATACAATCAAGGTAATTGACTGAACAGCTTTACCAATCCTTCTTTGTTGAAGCAGTAAAACATTTCTATTTGTTCAGGCGTATCATTCTCCAGCAATAGCAACAATTCTTTAGCAAATTCCAAGTAACCTGTGCCATTTGCCGTAACAATGCGTTTGTCCGACACAGCTTGCTCATTCATATAACCTGCCTTATTGGTATAGTTGCCTCCTCCCCATAATTGTAGCTGTTCCAAACCATTTCCCGTATGTTTTATCTCATTTAAGAAACCATGTTTGGCAAGGAAAGAAGCAGCATTGCAGATAGCTCCTACGATAATCCCTTTCTTTATGGCACGGCGAACGATTGGCACGACTTTATCTGCTTCCAGTTCGTCGAGCCAGCCGAAACCACCAATTAGTACCAATGCGGCATAATCATTGGGCATCGTTTCAAAAGAATAGTCGGGTAAAGTATGGAAACCACTGCATGAGCGTACAACATCCAATGTAGGAGCTACGACTTTGTTCGTGTATTTGGGATTTTCTTTTATACTACGTTCGTCACACGCAATAGCCGAAGCCAGAAACACGGCTTCATGGTCGGCATAGTTATTTAACAATAGATATAATACCTCGTTCTTCATATTTATTTTCTTCTGATGGTTTGACATTTACGTTTTGTCATCTCTTCGGCAAAGGCTTGTTCACCTTGTTCCTTAATATAGCTAATGCAAGCGGAACGGTCAGAATTAAACAGAAATGCAAATACTTTGCTTATCCAATTGGAAAACAACTTGCATTCCCTGACATCATGGGAGCATTCAGCACAAGTATTAAACTTGTTTTCTTGGCAACATGAGCGGATTTTACACCAAGTTGCCTTTTTATTTGGTTTACATCCGGGACATTTCTCTGCCAAGAACTTACGGCAAGCTCCACAATAAAGACCGCAAGCGGCTATGTTTTTATTATCAGGTACAATCGTTCTCATAAATATCAGATGTTGGAGTGAGAAAATTCGCCATTTATCCAAAAGGTGGCTTCCGTACCAATGAAATGTAGAAGTACATAATTGGGATCACTTGGTCCATCGGGAAAATGATGAATGAACCAATCCTGCCATATGTCCTTGCGGATAGTATCGTCCGTAATAATTTCTACCGTACCACGCAGGGCAACGCCATCCCCGTAATAGTCATAGCAAAGCCCCGCCTTGTTGTTCGCCTTAAAATCATTCACTTTCATGGAGCCGACACTTGTCACCATCCAGACTTCATTAAAACTTTTAGCATGTATCTTGGACATCTGCACAGGTCGCGGATAACCGTTAGCATCAATGGATGCAATGGTCACATTTTCACATTGGGCAAGCAAGTGGGTTGCCTTTTCCATTAGTGTCCGTTCATCTTTTTCTTTCCACCGTTTCAGGTAGGGAAAGTGTTGAAGCATTTGTTCCTTTGCTTGTACGGGACTCAACTTACATTCGGTCTGCACATTCCATTGGTCTAAGAATTGCAGGCAGAACTCAATCATTTGGCTCATTGTAAAATCTTGGGTAAACTCACCTTTTTTGTAACAATACACGCAATAATCCTCACTATTGCTCCCATCGGCATTTGTCCCTCTGTTTTCATCAGTTAGGGGCATACCACAACTTTGACAAAACTGTTGTTCCATATATGTATTCTATTCGATGCCTATCAGTCCCTTTATAGGCGGTTATAAAATGCGAGAGCGTGGAACTGCAATGCTACCGCGTCTAAATTGGAGGTCGTAGACAACCTTTGGCACAGATATGATAATAACAGCCCACGCTATAGCGTGAGAACCACTATACTATTTCTTGTACCAAGTCCGAGATTTCCTACGTTTCCAACCTACAAGATGAACATAACGCTTCTTTTTTCTCGTATGTCTTGGAAATAATTGTCTTTATCCGACTACAAAAATCGGATATTTTTCTGATAATCTTTTATCTTCTAATGCTTTTATTTACTTTTAGAATAGAATTTAGGGTGCATCCTATATTTTCAGTCCTTTATCCTGTTTAGTAGATGCAGTCTCCAAACCGTTTCTCCATTCATTCGCTTTCTACCTAAACCATTGCACAAGTGGAACATCGTTCACACCTATTTGAAAATACCCTTTCCGAGAATCTCAATGTGTTCCGGCAGAAGTCAATCAACGGCAATAGCTTTTCCACATAAGGGAAGTTCCATAAATTTTGTTATGTTTTTCAAGATAATCAAGGAAAGCAAAGTAAGTTGATATTAGTTTCACACGGAAAACAACGTCTGTATCCCAAAGAATTAGTACCTTTAGAACGAGATAACTCTTCGCACTTGCAATATACTTTTTACGTATTGCGTATTTTAAATAATCCATTGCGTGTATTTATCGGCAAGCGGGATAGTAAAAACATAAAATTGAAATAGCAACAGACGGAGTAAAAATAATTGATGGAGATTTAGCACACGACACCTATGAATATATAATGGAGTTGTATGATAGTGGAGCAAGTGCTGAAATAATTAAGAAATAAATTCCATTCATAAAAGAAGATTATGGAGATGAAACGGATTTTTATCACGAAATTTTTGTTACAGCTTACGCCTTGGCATTTTGGGAAATCGGAGAACTGACTGATGAAATCTTAAAATGAAGTAAAACGAGTTATTGAACTTAAAGCAGGTGTAAATCTTTGGACAAAAGATGTAGACGAAAAGGAAGGCAAAGAAAGACAAAAAGTCCTTGACCGATTTTTAAAAATAATATCTGCACCAAACTCAAAAGTTAGAAATAGAAATAATCAATTTTAGTTGCTGCAATCTGCCGATTTTATGAGGTTTTTCCAACGATATTCCCTATTTTTGCAACAATCTACTATTAACCTATAAATTTCAATTAAACAGAACCATGATTAAAAACCTATCTACCTTCTTCGTCGGTATAGCGTTATCATGCCTCGCCGGCTGTACCCCAATCCCCAAAGAAACAACTGCAACAAAAGAGTATGCGCCTCTTGAAGTTCCAGTTCCCGAACGTCCTGCGGGACAACAGGATGTAATCGAACTAACAACTCCTAAACTTGACACTGTGCGTGTAGGTTTCATCGGTTTGGGCATGCGTGGTCCCAGTGCGGTAGAACGTTGGACGCACATACCGGGAACTAAAATTGTCGCTCTTTGCGACTTATTGCCTGAAAATGCGGAAAAAGCACAAAAAATTGTAACTAACGCCGGTATGGAAGCCCCTGCCCTCTATTCCGGCAGCGAAGATGCATGGAAACAACTGTGCGAGCGAAACGATATCGACTTGGTATACATTGCAACAGACTGGAAACACCATACTGAAATGGGTATCTATGCCATGGAACATGGAAAACATGCAGCCATCGAGGTACCTGCCGCCATGTCGCTGGATGAAATCTGGGCACTTATCAATACTTCCGAAAAGACCCGTAAACACTGTATGCAACTTGAAAACTGTGTTTACGACTTCTTCGAACTGACGACATTGAATATGGCACAAAAAGGTCTTTTCGGCGAAGTGCTCCATGTAGAAGGTTCATACATCCATAATCTGGAAGAATTCTGGCCTTATTACTGGAACAACTGGCGTTTGGATTACAACCGGGAGTTCCGTGGAGACGTTTATGCCACACACGGCCTAGGCCCTGCCTGCCAATTGCTCAACATTCACCGCGGTGACCGCATGAAGACACTGGTAGCCATGGACACCAAAGCTGTAACCGGTCCCGAACTGGTAAAACAATATCAGAAAGAAGAAGCACCCGATTTCCAAAACGGCGACCATACCATGACTTTTATCCGTACAGAAAACGGAAAAACCATCCACATACAGCATGATGTCATGAATCCACGTCCCTATAGCCGTATGTATCAGCTGACCGGTACCAAAGGTTTTGCCAACAAATATCCCATCGAGCAATATTGTTTCCGCCCGGATCAGATTGACAGCACCAGCATACCCGATCACGAAAACCTGAGTATGCACTCGGCTGTTCCCGAAAAAGTAAAAGAAGCTTTGATGAGCCAATACAAACATCCTATCCACCAAGAATTAGAAGAAACAGCAAAGAAAATAGGTGGACATGGAGGGATGGACTTCATTATGGATTATCGCCTGGTATATTGCTTGCGCAACGGACTTCCTTTGGACATGGACGTTTATGATTTAGCAGAATGGTGCTGTATGGCCGACTTGACCCGTCTTTCTATAGAAAACGGAAATGCACCTGTTGCCGTACCCGACTTTACCCGTGGCAATTGGAACAAAGTGGATGGTTATCATCATGCTTTCGCTCAATAAAAAACTGAAACAAATACAGACTTCAATAAAAAGAGAGGTATATTCTGCATCAGGCAGAAATACCTCCCTTTCTTATAATACACAAAATCACATGAACATTATTGTGTATAAAAAAACTCACATTTTATACTTTTGTCAGTTCACCCGTCACCGAATCAATTATAAATCCCCTCACTATAATATCTTCAGGTATTAATGGATGCTCCATAATAGCCCGTACAGTTCCTTTCACCGATTTCTCCGTATCCTCAAAACCATCCAGCCATGCTCCAAAATCTACACCACAGAAACGAATCATATCAATGGTTTCCTGCTTGATGCCACGTGCTTTCATGTGTTCTATCATCTCATTACTATTCATGTGACAGGCTCCACAATCAGAATGAGCAACAACCATAACTTCCTTTACACCTAACTCATAAATAGCCACCATCAGACTACGGATTACACTACCAAACGGATGCGAGATAACCCCACCTGCATTCTTGATAATTTTTACATCACCGTTCCTGATACCCAAAGCAGCAGGTAACAATTCCGTCAACCGGGTATCCATACAAGAAAGAATAGCTATTTTTTTATCAGGATATTTGTTGGTAATATATTTCTCATATCCCTTGCTCTCAACAAATTTCTTGTTGAACTCTAAAATATCATCTATCATTGCCATAAGTTTTTTTAGGATTCACTACAAACTTACACAAAAATAAAATACGATGACACTTTTAAGATAAATATTTATCGGATGCCAACTTTTCTACCATCCATCAAGGCAAAGATGAACCATACAAGAAAAAGCAAAGAGAACAATGCGTTTCCATACGAAAGAACCAACCCCGTAAATGCTAAAATTGTCATTGGTCTTTTTTCCTTCTCCCCAGTTCGGCACGGATACGGCTTAACGACTGTGGGGTAATCCATAAATAAGAAGCGATATGCTTCAGAGGTACATACTGCAACAGTTCCGGATTCTCTTCCAACAAAGTAAGATAACGCTCCTTGGCCCGGGGGCTTCCTCCCGTTATCATCCAACTTTCAAGCCCTAAAAACTGCTGCTCGAACAGTCGTCTTCCAAAATTAGCCAGTTCAACAGATCCGGCATATAATACTTCGAGTTTTGCCTTCGAAATACCATAAAGTTCACTGTCACACATCGCTTCGATGGAAACCAACGAAACTGTATTTTCCACATATCCCCATGACGAGAAGATGGCCTCTCCTTCAGAAGCAAACCAGACGGAAACATCTACCCCGTCATTAAGGTAATGCCCCCGCCAGATTCCTTTACTTACAATATAGAAGTTTGAGTTCCGCCCACCTTCCTGTACAAGAAAATCCCCTTTATGAAAAGTGAACTTCTCCATATTATCCAACAACTGCAAGCTCAAAGCTATCGGCAAACTATATTTTTCACAAAACTTCTGTATGAATGCATCCATATATCCACCCGATTAATTACTACAAAAGTAAAAAATCATCTGCGAACCCATTGATGTTTACGATAATAAATTACCATTATTACTAAAAAAGTAAGTATTTCCGCCAAAGGAACCGCCAGCCATATCCCTGGCACCTTCAATAGCAACGGCAAGCCCAATAAACAAAGTACCATAAAAACAAACCCACGCAAAACTGTAACCATCATAGCCGGACGTGCCCGCTCTACACTTTGAAAATAGCCAATGGAAACAATGTTTACAGCAAAAAAAATAAAACCAGACGCAAACAAAGGCAGTCCCGCCACAGCAATATCGTATGCCGGATAGGAACGATCAATAAACATAGCCACAATCTGATGATTGAACAAAGCTGTTAACGCAAAAAACACAAGTCCGCAGGTCACGGCCGTTCCCAGTGCCAGACGGAAAGCGGAACGTACCCGCATGGTATCACCCGCTCCAAAGTTATAGCTTAAAATGGGTTGAGCCGATTGTCCTATGGCATTATATACCATAAATATAATGGGAAAGAAATAACAGGCAATACTGAAAGCAGCCACTCCATCTTCGCCTAAATAATGGATGAACACATAATTGCCTGCAAACATCATACAGGCTATGGCTGCCTCGCACAAAAAGGTGGAAACTCCTAAGTGGCACATATATTTCACATTGCGCCAAGTGAGCCGCATACTCTTCTTGCTAAGTTTCACCCGGCAAAAATGAATCACATTTCTTCTGCGACTTAAATAGACTACAATCATTCCGGCCCCCAAAATATACCCCAGACTGGTAGCCAGCGCCGCACCCATCATTCCCCATTTGAGAATAAAAATGAACACATAATCCAATAGGATATTCACCACTGCCGGAATAGCATTACACAACATGGCATAATTAGGAGAACCATCCAAACGGACAAAGAACATCCCTGAACTTAGCAAAGCACTAAATACCAGAAAAGGCAAGAACCAATACATATATTCCACCGCCAAAGGCAACAGACGTTCCGAACTTCCC
Organism: Phocaeicola sp. RTP21359st1_B8_RTP21360_211022; assembly: GCF_040911965.1. Classification (NCBI taxonomy): domain Bacteria; kingdom Pseudomonadati; phylum Bacteroidota; class Bacteroidia; order Bacteroidales; family Bacteroidaceae; genus Phocaeicola; species Phocaeicola sp. RTP21359st1_B8_RTP21360_211022. The sequence goes on along the minus strand of NZ_JBDFXP010000012.1, from coordinate 22,436 downwards.
AACCACACGGCTACTTGTGGAGCAAACAAACATACCACTCCCCACAGCACAGCCAAAAACAAAGAAGAAACCACAACAGCCTGCGTCACATTGATACGAGCAGTTTTCAACTTTCCCTGAGATAAATGAATAGATGCCACCACCGATGCGCCAACACCAAACATCAGTCCGATACCCGTACTTATCAAAAACAAAGGAGCAGTAATATTCACTGCCGCCAATGCGTCACTACCTATCCCTTGACCTACAAAAATACCATCTGTTATCACAAACACAGCCGAAAATACCATCCCCAGCACAGTAGGTATCAGCAATTTCCGAAATAATTTCGGAATTTCCATACTACCAAAATCAATACTATCCTTCATAAACTTCACTTTTTTGTTTAGCGGATGCAAAGATAGAGCGTTATTTCGGAGTAAAAATTACCATTTGGTAATTTCCAACTATTTTTTCATAGGAAAAAATTTGTTCTTTTAAAAGATATTCTTACCTTTGCACCCGCTAAACAAAAAGCAATGCCTCTTTAGCTCAGTTGGCCAGAGCACGTGATTTGTAATCTCGGGGTCGTTGGTTCGAATCCGACAAGAGGCTCACTAAAAAAGGAAGTGTTTCTGAACGTTCAGAAACACTTCCTTTTTTATAGGACAGTTCAATTTGAAATAAACCCCACTAATCTTTTAAGAGTGATCCACAGTCTCCTCACATAACATAATTTCTCGGATGAGCCGAAATTTAGAGAGTAAATAAAACTTGAGAAGATAATCCACTATGGTCTATAAAAAACTCCCTGTCAACATTTCGCCAACAGGGAGTCCGTTAATCATTTATGGGGCAAAGATTACATCATGCCGCCCATGCCACCCATTCCGGGAGCACCCATCGGCATTTCTGGTTTATCTTCTTTCTTTTCCACAATTACACATTCTGTAGTCAGGAACATACCTGCAATAGAAGCGGCATTTTCCAAAGCTACACGAGTTACCTTAGCAGGATCTACCACACCGGCAGCGTGCAAGTTTTCGTAAACATCAGTACGGGCATTGTAACCGAAGTCACCTTTACCTTCGCGTACTTTCTGTACTACTACTGCACCTTCCTTACCTGCATTGGCAACAATCTGACGAAGCGGTTCCTCGATAGCACGCTTGATAATTTCGATACCGGTTGTTTCGTCTTCATTATCGCCCTTCAGGCCTTCCAATGCTTCAGAAGCACGGATGTAAGCTACGCCACCGCCCGGAACGATACCTTCTTCGATAGCTGCACGAGTAGCGCACAATGCATCATCCACACGGTCTTTCTTTTCCTTCATTTCAACTTCAGAAGCGGCACCTACATAAAGAACAGCTACACCACCTGACAACTTAGCCAAACGTTCCTGCAACTTTTCCTTATCATAATCTGAAGTAGTATTCTTTATTTCAGCTTTAATCTGATTGATACGTTCCTGAATGTTTTCTTTTGCGCCGGCACCGTTTACGATAGTAGTATTATCTTTAGAAACAGTTACCTTATCGCAAGTACCCAACATTTCAAGAGTAGCTTGTTCCAACTTCAAACCTTTTTCCTCGCTGATAACGATACCACCTGTCAATACGGCAATATCTTCCAACATCGCCTTACGACGGTCGCCGAAGCCCGGAGCTTTCACAGCACAAATCTTCAACTGAGAACGCAGACGGTTTACAACCAACGTAGTCAATGCTTCGCTGTCTACATCTTCTGCAATAACCAACAAAGGACGTCCGCTCTGTACAGCCGGTTCCAGGATAGGCAAGAAATCCTTCAAGTTAGAAATCTTCTTATCATAAATCAGGATGTACGGATGTTCCATCACACATTCCATCTTTTCTGTATCAGTTACAAAGTAAGCAGACAAGTAACCACGGTCGAACTGCATACCTTCTACCACACCGATGGTAGTATCCGTTCCTTTAGCTTCTTCGATAGTAATCACACCATCTTTAGAAACTTTACGCATAGCGTCTGCAATCAACTTACCGATAGTAGGATCGTTATTGGCAGAAACAGCAGCCACTTGTTCAATCTTGTCATAGTTGTCACCTACCATTTCGGCCTGAGACTTGATAGATTCAACCACTTTGGCAACAGCTTTATCGATACCACGTTTCAAATCCATCGGATTTGCTCCGGCAGTAACATTCTTCAAACCTACCCCTACGATTGATTGAGCCAGCACAGTAGCAGTAGTAGTACCGTCACCTGCATCGTCACCTGTCTTTGAAGCAACAGATTTCACCAACTGTGCACCGGTATTCTGAAATGCATCAGCCAATTCCACTTCTTTAGCTACAGTCACGCCATCCTTAGTGATATGAGGAGCACCGAATTTCTTTTCGATAATCACATTACGACCTTTCGGACCCAGGGTTACTTTCACTGCGTTAGCCAATTCGTCTACACCCTTCTTCAATTCGTCACGGGCATCAATGTTGAATTTAATATCTTTAGCCATAATTCTATTTACAATTTAATGATTTACAATGTACTATTTAATTATCCCAAAACAGCGAGAACATCGCTCTGACGCATGATAAGGTATTTCTTACCGTCATGTTCCAGTTCAGTGCCCGAGTATTTGCCATACAATACCTGATCACCTACATGCAACACCATCTCCTCATCTTTTGTTCCGTTACCTATTGCGACAACTTCACCTTGCAATGGTTTTTCCTTTGCTGTATCAGGAATAATAATACCACCGATTGTTTTTTCTTCTGCAGGAGCAGGAAGAATCAATACTCTGTCTGCTAATGGTTTAATGTTCATAGTTCTTAATTTTTATATGTTATACTTTTAATTATATCAATTATCCGTCATCTTTAAGCAGTGACGCAAAACATCTTGCGAAAAACGTGCCAAACATGAAAAAGGAGAAATTGACAGTTTTATTCTGCCAAATTGGCACAGCTATAACATATCTTTCACTAAAATGGTTTCCTCTTCCCCTGCCATTATCAGTTGCTTTTACGAAATTTATTATTTTTACCTACAAAGATTCATATATAAACCAGTCGGCTACATTCCACAGCGACAGAACGAATCTGAATATAAAAAGAGAAAAATGTGATTTTTCTTTTTTTAATATTTCCATAGGACACAAACTATCACTATCTTTGCAAAACCTAATAATTAACCCCTTTAACTATATGGCATTTACGAACAACATTATGATTGTCCGCCACAGATTACTGACAGAACTTGTAAAATTGTGGAAAAACGGAGAACTGACAACAGACAAAATAGACCGTCTACCATTAGAACTCAGCCCCCGACGTTCAAAACATGCAGGGCGTTGCTGCGTACACAAAGAACGCGCTGTATGGAAATACAAATCCCTTCCTCTACTGGGGCTGGATATGGATGATGAAACCGATGAGCTCACTCCACTATCCGAATATGCCGCACGTGCTATAGAACGTGCAAACAATGGAAAGCCCAAAGACAACATTATGTGTGTTATAGACGAAGCATGCTCGGCCTGCGTACAGATCAATTATGAAATCACCGACTTATGCCGGGGATGTACCGCCCGCAGTTGCCAGTACAATTGTCCCAAAGGAGCCGTACATGTACATGCCGACACCGGCAAGGCATGGATCGACCATGATACCTGCATCAGTTGCGGCATCTGCCACAAAAGCTGCCCTTATCACGCAATCGTCTATATTCCCGTTCCCTGCGAGGAATCTTGTCCTGTCAAAGCGATCAGCAAAGATGAACACGGTATAGAGCATATTGATGAGAATAAATGTATTTATTGCGGTAAATGCATGAATGCCTGTCCTTTCGGGGCCATATTTGAAATATCCCAGACATTCGATGTGCTGCAACGCATCCGTAAAGGAGAACAAGTGGTAGCCATTGTCGCGCCATCTATTTTGGGACAATTCAGCACAACTATCGAACAAGTATATGGTGCATTCAGACAAATCGGTTTCACCGATATAATTGAAGTAGCACAAGGAGCCATGTCCACCGTAGAACATGAAGCGCATGAACTGATAGAAAAACTGGAAGAAGGACAGAAATTCATGACTACCTCATGCTGCCCGTCCTATATCGAGCTGGTGAACAAATACATCCCCGATATGAAAAAATACGTTTCCGGCACAGGCTCGCCTATGTATTATGCCGCACGTATAGCCAAAGAGAAGTATCCTGATGCAAAAATCGTATTTGTTGGACCATGTGTAGCCAAACGTAAAGAAGCTCAACGTGACGAGGCTGTGGATTTTGTGATGACATTCGAAGAGATTTCCTCTATTTTCGATGCTTTCGAGATTAACCTGGAGATTGTACAGCCATACGCTATGGAATTCTCTTCCGTTCGCGAAGCGCATGGATTCGCACAAGCCGGCGGCGTGATGGGAGCCGTAAAGGCATTCCTGAAAATGGAAGCGGACAAAATCAATGCCATACAGGTATCTGATTTAAACAAGAAGAATATCGGAACATTACGCGCCTACGCTAAATCGGGCAAAGCTCCCGGACAATTCATCGAAGTGATGGCCTGCGAGGGTGGTTGTATCACAGGACCCAGTACGCACAGCGGCAGCAACAATGGAAAACGCCAATTGGTACAGGAACTGGCAAAACAGAAAAAAACATATTAAAGGTATGCATGAAGCGACTGATTGACAAATTACGTCACTACCATAGCCTGACAGGTGAGGAATATGCCAACCTCCTCTCCTGTCAGGATACCGGCACTTTACTGTATTTACAGCAACAGGCCAGGGAAGTCACTTTGGCACATTTCGGGAATGGGATATTTATCCGCGGACTTATCGAGGTGAGCAACCGATGTCGTAACAACTGTCATTATTGCGGAATAAGGAAAGGAAATACCGCCATTACCCGTTACGCATTAAAGCGTGAAACCATTTTGGAATGTTGCCGTGAAGGATATGCACTCGGATTCCGCACCTTCGTGATGCAAGGCGGTGAAGACCCTGCCTTAACAGATGAATGGATAGAAAAAACCGTTGCCGCCATCCACTGTGAATTCCCCGATTGTGCCATCACCCTTTCATTAGGAGAGAAATCACGGGAAGCATACGAACGTTTCTTCCGTGCCGGAGCCAACCGTTATCTGCTCCGACACGAAACACACAACGAAGAACACTATAGGAAATTACATCCTGAGGAGATGTCACTAAAGCATCGGCTCCAATGCCTGCAATGGCTAAAAGAAATTGGATATCAAACCGGAACAGGAATCATGGTAGGCACTCCGGGACAAACCCTGACACATCTGGTGGAAGATCTGTTATTCATAGAGCAATTCCAGCCCCAAATGATCGGTATCGGTCCATTTATCCCCCATCATGACACACCATTCGGAACAGAGCCGGCCGGAAGTGTAGGAATGACCCTCAAGCTATTATCCCTTTTCCGGTTAATGCACCCGTCCGCCCTGATTCCATCGACCACCGCCCTTGCCACCTTGTCACCGGACGGACGGGAAAAAGGAATATTGGCAGGAGCTAATGTAGTGATGCCCAATCTCTCCCCCAGGGAGCAAAGAGAAAAATACACCTTGTATGATAACAAAGCCGCCTTCGGTGCCGAAGCAGCCGAAGGTTTACGAGCTTTGGCACAACAACTGGAAACAATCGGTTACCGGATATCGACAGATAGAGGTGACTATCACTAACCCCTAACAAACATGTATAAAGCAGATTCTAAAATAGCAGAAGAATTCATAGACCATCAAGAGATACTGGATACCTTGGAGTATGCTCACAACAACAAAAGCAATCGTGCCCTGATAGAGCAACTGATTGACAAAGCTGCTCAATTCAAAGGACTGTCCCATCGTGAGGCAGCATTACTGCTGGAATGCGACCAACCGGATCTAACAGAACGCATTTTCCGGCTGGCACAGGAAATCAAACATAAGTTTTACGGCAACCGTATTGTAATGTTCGCCCCTCTATATCTTTCCAATTATTGTGTGAACGGATGCGTCTACTGCCCTTATCATTTGAAGAACAAGACCATAGCACGCAAAAAGCTGACACAAGAAGAGATACGTAAGGAGGTAATTGCCTTGCAAGACATGGGACACAAACGCCTGGCACTGGAAGCAGGAGAAGATCCGTTGCGGAATCCTATTGAGTACATACTGGAATCTATCCAAACCATTTATAGCATCAAACATAAAAATGGGGCTATCCGCCGGGTCAATGTCAACATTGCCGCCACTACCGTGGAAAACTACCGCAAGCTGAAAGACGCAGGTATCGGCACTTATATCCTGTTCCAGGAAACTTATCATAAAGAAAATTACGAATCCCTGCATCCCACCGGTCCGAAAAGCAAATATGCTTATCATACCGAAGCGATGGACCGTGCCATGGAAGCGGGAATTGACGATGTAGGACTAGGTGTTTTATTCGGGCTGAATACCTACCGCTATGACTTTACAGGATTATTGATGCATGCCGAACATCTGGAAGCTACCTTCGGAGTGGGACCACATACCATCAGTGTTCCTCGCATCTGTCCGGCAGATGATATCTCCACGCAAGATTTCCCAGATGCCATTTCAGATGATATATTTTGTAAAATTGTGGCGGTAATCCGTATCGCTGTTCCTTATACAGGTATGATTATCTCTACAAGGGAATCGGCTGCAACCCGACGCAAAGTCTTAAACCTGGGAATCTCACAAATCAGCGGAGGCTCCCGGACCAGCGTAGGCGGTTATGCCATTCCGGAAACACCGGAAGAAAACTCAGCACAATTCGACATCAGTGACACCCGTACCTTGGACGAGGTAGTGAACTGGCTGCTCGACTTGGGGCATATCCCCAGTTTCTGTACAGCATGTTATCGGGCAGGGCGTACAGGCGACCGTTTTATGTCATTAGTCAAATCGGGACAAATCGCCAACTGCTGCGCCCCCAATGCATTGATGACACTAAAAGAGTATCTGGAAGATTATGCGGCACCGGATACACGAGCCAAAGGAATCCAACTGATAAAAAAAGAGTTGGAACATATTCCCAATCCGAAAATAAAAGAAATAGCAATTCGTAATCTGAAAGAGATAGAAGAAGGGAAACGAGATTTCAGATTCTAACCGCTCATGCGTCAAGCAACCTTTTCAATACAGATAATGAACCTAATTCAAGCCCAATAAAATATGAGTCTAAACAACACTCCCGCTGCCAACCGGCTACATATCGTCCTGTTCGGAAAACGCAATAGCGGCAAGTCCTCTCTAATCAATGCCTTGACCGGACAAGACACCGCCCTTGTATCGGATATTCCCGGTACAACAACAGATGCTGTCAGCAAAGCGATGGAAATTCAACATATCGGTCCTTGTCTCTTTATCGATACTCCCGGATTTGATGATGAAGGGGAATTGGGAGAAATGCGCATAACCCGTACGTTGAAAGCCATCGAACGGACAGATATTGCCTTACTTCTTTGTGAAGACGGCAATTGCGAGGATGAAAAACAATGGATGGAGCAGTTAAATAAAAGGAATATTCCGGTTATCCTGATACTGAACAAAGCTGATATCCGAAAAGACATAGCATCCACAAGGGATCGTATAGAAAAAGAATGCGGTCAAAGTCCTCTCATTATCAGCGCAAAAGAACAGACGGGCATAGAGAAAATACTTCAAGCTATTCTGGAAAAGTTACCGGCAGATTTCGGACAACAGACCATTACCGGAGATCTGGTTAAAGAAGGAGATTTAGTGCTCTTAGTCATGCCACAAGACATACAGGCTCCCAAAGGCCGACTTATTCTTCCACAAGTACAGACGATGCGCGAATTATTGGACAAAAAATGTCTGGTAATGAGCTGTACAACCGATAAAATAGCCGCCACTTTGCAGGCTCTGTCCTATCCTCCGAAACTAATCATAACCGACTCCCAAGTTTTTCATGCCGTTTATGAGCAAAAACCGGCAGAAAGCCTTCTCACCTCTTTTTCCGTTCTGATGGCAGGATATAAAGGGGATATACTCTATTATATGGAAGGAGCCTCAGCCATAGACCGCCTCACCCCACAATCACGGGTATTGATAGCAGAAGCCTGCACTCATGCCCCTGCCACCGAGGACATAGGCAGAGTAAAGCTTCCACGTATGTTGCGTAAAAAGATAGGTGAAGAGTTGCAAATAGATATCGTTGCAGGTACAGACTTTCCGGAGGATTTGACACCCTATCACTTAATCATTCATTGCGGAGCCTGCATGTTCAATCGCAAATATGTACTAAACCGGATTGATAATGCCCGTAAGCAACAGATTCCCATGACTAATTATGGAGTGGCTATTGCACACTTGAACGGGATATTGGATAAGATAGCGTATTAAAAAGACATCTGTTCTTTTTTGTTTCCATCACCACAAACCATTTATCTTCAAAGGTTTGTGGTGTAAAAGGTTCCGTAATTCCCCTTAACCGGTATGTATGTGTCTTTTTACCATTGTTTCTGAAGGCTCATAGATTTTCCTTCTTGATGTGTCCTGTATCTATTTACTTCAGTTACAAAAACTTATTTAGTCTTTTCAGATTCATACTTCCTTTTGTTGTTTTCTCATTCTTAAGTGTGGTAAGCGCCATCTTTGTTGCCACCGAAAAGTTTCCGGCAGCATTTTTCACCTTTTTACTGTAGTCTTCTCGAAAGGTAACATCCAGTTGCCAATGAAGATTATTCCCAATAGACCAATGCTGCCTGATGGCAGATGCAATCTTCTCAGGTCGGGTATTATCAAGTGAAGTTACATAGTATCTGACCTCTTGAGTATATTCCCCTGTTGCGACTATTGTTCTTTCCGACTTTATCCTTACAACAGACTTCAACCCCACAAGTTTCTTCTTGAACATTTTCTCCATTATAGATCCATAACTGACTACAGTACAGGTTCTTTTCTCAATCCTTCCATGTCCGGCATTTTCCGACACATGCCTGATGACTCTATTGATTATTTCATCTCTATCCTGATAATAGTCAATGATTTGTTTAGCCGGTTGATAATTTTTTTCTTATTCTCCTTTATAGCGATAATATAATTTGCATCATGCTCAATAATGGTCTGGGTTATATCTTTCTGGCACCCCATCGCGTCAATTGTAACAATACAACCACTTAGTTCCAAAGAGTTAATTAACAAAGGAATAGCTGTAATCTCATTGTTTTTGTCATCTACTTTCACCTGACCTAAAGAAATTCCATTAGCGGCAGACCAGGCGGAAACCATCCATAATTTGAATCCTTCTTTTCCCCTAGTATGTTCTCCATCACATTGGCTTGGACCACGCATGAGCTTGCCATCTATAGCTACAACGCCTTTCACCTCCAGACAGACTCGTTTTACCCAATTACGGAAGATCAACTCAAAATAATCGGACTTTATCATACTGAAGAATCTGTTAAAAGTATCATGACTGGGGATGAACTCCAGGCCGGGTATGCGACTCTTGAAAAAAGCAATTTTCGAATTGCCAAATTCCTCAATTTCATTCCAGGACTGGACCTCACAGATTACAGCAGCAATGGATATATAGATACTAGTTTCCATTTTATGGACTTTCTTGCGGTTCATACTAGGATCTTCTATTTGTTTACAAAGGTCAATTATACCAATTTTCATGTTAGTTTATGTTTTAATATATCTTATAAAGACAAGAAAAAACAATCGATACAAGCAGATAATAGCACATTAATAACCAACAATATAACAAATAAACAACAAGGGATAGTATAGTAAAAATATAATATATTTGCTTTGGAACACTTAGTTGAATTTATAGTTTCACCAAGGTGAAGCAAGCGTATCACTTGGGTGACTACGCCTCTCCACTTAGATGCCAATGTATTGTCACCTAGGTGAAACCACAAAAGAAGACAGACAAAAGATAAGCATCCGGGATTGTGCGTGTTTTTTCCAGTCATAACAAAGTCAAAAGCCTAACGTACTTCGTTTGGCTTTTGACTTTATAACAGCTTGAAGAGAAATACACAAGAGGCCGAATGCTTACAATTCTTCCATAAACTTGACCAACGAGTGAACAATGCTTCAATCCATATACACCCACGCAGGGTGTGACGAAATCGGCCACCCCGTTTGGACGCTATTCGATGTTTCAATCCACACACCCACGCAGGGTGTGACTTTGCGGAAATATGTAGGGGACCAATTGATACAAGTTTCAATCCACACACCCACGCAGGGTGTGACTGCCATTACCGCTTACTTTACACTGACAAAATCTGTTTCAATCCACACACCCACGCAGGGTGTGACTATACTTTGGACATTAAGCAATGCCTATGATTTGGTTTCAATCCACACACCCACGCAGGGTGTGACATAGACGATGTAACATCAATATTATAGTTATGAGTTTCAATCCACACACCCACGCAGGGTGTGACGAAGAAGTTAAAAATGCTAACAAAGTAGATCGTGTTTCAATCCACACACCCACGCAGGGTGTGACCATCCCTCCAAGTCCGTACTGTAGGGAGATACTGTTTCAATCCACACACCCACGCAGGGTGTGACTATTGCCGGTTATTGCCGTGACATTGATAAAGGGTTTCAATCCACACACCCACGCAGGGTGTGACATCAGTAACCTGCTTTATAAGGACATACCTGTTGAGTTTCAATCCACACACCCACGCAGGGTGTGACAAATCTGACGTCCACCAATCTATAATCCCTATAATGTTTCAATCCACACACCCACGCAGGGTGTGACTCCTGCTCATGGTATATACCATTGGCAAACGCAAAGTTTCAATCCACACACCCACGCAGGGTGTGACAGTACCATAATCTACAGCATTACGCAATTCATAGGTTTCAATCCACACACCCACGCAGGGTGTGACGTCGTAATACCGCTGAGACTTCGTCCGAGTTTGTGTTTCAATCCACACACCCACGCAGGGTGTGACTTAGAGAAGCGTTCCGCTTCGGTATTTTAGCACGTTTCAATCCACACACCCACGCAGGGTGTGACTTCTAAACATACACAGAAAGATGTTGAATCTTATGTTTCAATCCACACACCCACGCAGGGTGTGACCCTATATCTAATAACATATTATAAATCAGCAAATTTAATCCACTGTTATGCGAATCATCATTATTATTCAACTTCATAACGAAGAAATACTTTACAAATAATTTAATCTACTGATTATTAACACATGCGAAGATACTACTTTTTTTGTAACACACCACATTCGCATTATATTATAAGAGCCTCCTCAAGTTTATACGCCGTTTCAACACCTATTACTTCCACCCTCTTATTCTCATTTTTACTAAGAATATAAAAACGAACACTATCAAGAGACATATCAATAATATCCCTAACTCTCCCTTTTAGAAGAGAATATTGCGCTTCCGTCACTACACACTCAAAGACTGAGTTCTGCACCCTCTGTCCATAATCCAGACAAGCCTTGGCCACACATCGTAAACGGCGAGCCCCCTCTTTGCTTGTAGTATCCACATCGTAAGTCACAAGAATGTACATAATTAAAAATCATTTTATAAGAAATACCGGATAATCGTCAATATCCTGCCTGATATACCTTGCCATTAACATAGCCTGCACATAAGGCAGAAGCCCTATTTCAACTTTTTCATTAAGATAAGGATGAATTATCACTTCCCTTTTCCTTGCCTGCCATGCAGTAATAAAAGTCTTTTTCCCTTTATCTGTCATAACAACCCCATTATCACCTTGGAACAAGAAGTCTTTTACTGAAATCTGTCTTTTATTAATCAACGACAAAATAAAACGGTCGCCAAGGTAAGCACGTAACTCTTCCATCATATCTAAGGCCAACGATGTGCGCCCCGGACGGAGTGTATGGAGAAACCCGACGTATGGATCAAGGCCAACAGTTTCGAGAGCGGCCGCAACATCATTGGCTATCAACGTATATGCAAAAGACAACATGGCATTCACCGCATCCTTGGGAGGACGACGATTGCGACCATGAAATGGGAAATCAGTCTTCTGATTAAGTATCAAGATTGGCAATACCTCAAAATAGGCATTCGAAGCCATCCCCTCATAACCAATTAATTCCGTCTTATCTTGAGCCTTCAAAGCATCACGCTTGGCACGTTCCAATACTTGCACCGCCCTATTAATGTCTTCATTCTCACCATAATCACGAATATATCTCCTCAATATATTGCGATAGTTTTGAATCTTACCACCAATCATCAACCTAACCACATGCAACGACCAAGATGCATCGTCCGACAATTGGTACTGCTTTTTGCGTAACAGAACATTCCCTTTCGTAGCACCTTGAACCCTGCTGATAAATCTGCCTTGTGGAGAAAGAAATGTGAGTGATATACCATTGTCACTACACAATTTCATCACACCGGGACTTGCGCCCATATATCCGAACGTAACGATGCCCTCTATATTTATGACAGGAATACGAAACACCTCCTCCTGCTGAACAGATATAACGACATTCAGCCCATCCTTACTAAGATACGCTTCCGGTGTCGTCACATACAAAGTATTCAATAGTTTTCTCATAGGTACAGATTTTTAGTAAGGTAATTATCTACCGAAGTACAATTATTTACCATTTCCGGCATGCAGATATCTTTCAGCGAGCACTTGTCACAATGTTTCCCATATTCAGCCTTCGGGATAACCGCTTTACTAAATATATCGTGCATATCCCGGGCACATTGTCTGACTATATTTCGCAGCTCCTCCGTTATATCCACATTAACCCGATGGCGAAGCTCCCCATAAAAGAAAGAGCCGTATGGTATATGGATAGCATACATTTCTTCTATACACATGATTTGTGCTGCCAACTGCACTTCATCCACTTCGTTTCTTTTCGGTTTGCCATGCTTATACTCCACAGCAACCGGTTGCCATCGCCCCGGATAGTTGGGATGCAAAATCGTATTTTCAAAAGATGAGGAAGGAAGTAACTCTATGGCATCAGAGATTCCATAGAGTCCAAGTTCACGCGAAGCGATATTCACCGCACGTAATGTTATCTGGTCACCACACTTTTGTCTATAAAACGGATCATCTACATGCTTGTGCAGAATCTGTCCTTCGATGGTGAGACGATTATCGTTCCATTGCTGCTCAATGTGTATCAAAGCCCATTGCCGGGGACAGCACCTAAAGTGCTGAATCCCCGACAACATAAGCATATCGTCTTCATTGTACATACGATGGAATTATATCAGTTCCTCAATAGTTACATTTGATGGAGCATTCTCCTTATCTATAGTAACTGAATAGTCGATGAATGAGCGTGGTGCTCCATCGCAGACTTTCTCCACTTTTACCAATTCAAACAACTTGTTGGCGGGAGCATTACCCAATATGGAGTCATGCTTGAAGACTATCAGTTTTTGAGCACTCATCAATCCACGTGCCGCCGAACGATCCACATCGAACATGTTCTTTAAAGCTTCCCAAAATAGTTCAAGGTCTTCTTCAGAAAATCCTGTCTGTTGTGCTAAGTTGGCGGAGATGAAGCCGTGACAGACATAGAGGCCATAAGGAATGGTGGCTTTACGTCCCATTGTACGATTGCCACCATCTTGTTTTTCCGCTTCTTTCTCTGTTGCTACTGCCATACGAGTTATAGAATGTTCCGCTACAGCAATTGGATCTATAGAACGAGCAAAGGTGAACTGGATAGGACCACGAACTTGACCCGCATTTTTACCTGTTGACATAACTGCACCAAATGTTCTGATATCGAAGTAATTATTACACATAAAACGACGTGCTGCTTCTATTTTGTCCTTTGCATTTTTTACTTCTGAATCATCATGTGCATTATCAATCAAAGTATTCAGGACTGCCTTCTCTTTGATAAATATATCAAAGCCATTCACAAGCCCTTTTGCTATTTGTACATAATTACGAACCTTGCGTTTCAAGCAGACATCCGTAACAAGTCCCATACCTGTTTCGGCATCCACACGTGGTAGATTACCCGCATCCGGATCACCATTTGGGTTACCATCTTTTACATCAAATATGTAAACGAAATCAATTCTATTCTTTAGTTCTGACATAACTTTATATTTTTAAAATTATTATTCCATTTCTTTATTTTCCTTACTCATAAAAAGGTCTTGACGTTGGTGATAATATCCCACAAAGAACCGTCCTTGATCTTGCAGGTTAAGATGTGGAGGAAATCCTTTTGCATCAAGTTTGGATATAATTTCCTGTTTCAGCTTCTCATAGAACACTTGTCCACCCGGATTCAACTTCTCTATATGATGAGTAGAAAGATTGAGCACCGTGGCAAAAACCATGGAAGGAGTTGCTGATGCAGCATTCATATAGCGTTCTCGAATGGAATGAATACCATTGGCATCCTCCTGTATCTTGTCAAGTACGGCAAATAGCCTTCCACAAAGATACCCTTGATTTTGATTTTCTTTGTCTAACATAACATCTAATTTTTTATGGTTGTTATTTTCGTTTAGTCTGTTGAGATATGCCTTGATGATAGCAGCACGCACTATATTGACGGATTGTTCTGCACGTATGCGACGAATACATGCTTGAAAGAGAGAAGCCGGATACGGCAACCCTTGAAATATGCTTCTCACCACAGCATCAGGAAGATTGGGAGTCGCATCACTTGACTTTCCTCCAAGAGTAACATTTCCAAGAATGGAATGCAGTCCCACGTACGGCTTCTTATCTTTGCGAGTGTCAACCATCTCCATATCCGTAAAATGTTTACTTATCAAACCTGCAAATTCACGCAAAGGCATCTCATTCCAATATACTACCGCAATTCTTGCCGAATTGGGAGCCAAACCCAAAATGAAGAATTTGTCATCATCGTTTGCCGATAATTTTCCGTTATAGATAGACTGGAAAGTATCATATACTAACTTTATGCGCCTGTTTGAGTCGTCATTTTCTTCTTCAATCCGCCCCAACAAAGAAAATAGACTATTTTCGGACTCTTTTGAAGCCTCGCTATTGGAGGAAGCCCAGAAAAGATAAGTACGTGAGCCCACCATAAACTTATTGTGAGAATCCGAACGCAGCAAATGATTCAATGCGGTTGTATATGCAAATTCAGCTTCTTCTGATATTGGAGCATTGTATCCTTTAGATTTCCCATACGAATCATACCCGGAATTAACTTGAAATGCAACTAGTTTAGCTGTTTCTTGGCTTCCAAGTATCTTTGTAGCAGTTGTAATCTCTACAACTTTTGAATATCTCCCTGTTATCAAACAAAGATTTCCTGCCACGCCATGATTCTCGTCAAACAAATTTATCAATTCCCTTTTCGAAGCCACTATTTTCGTATCCCCTTCTATAAGGAAAGAAAAGGTAGAATATTTCTTATTAAGATTTTTGGCTATATCATCCCATAAAGAATCTTTCTGCATAGCCCCAACTATAAAAGAATGGTCTTGCTGATAAAATGCATAAACAGCTTTTATGTCCTCATTATCCGGAAAAGCATCATATATATCTTTTACTTTCGCCTTAAATACTTCAAAGTACTTACGTATCTTTTCCATATCCCCCTTATCGGAATAACCAAATACATATTTACAATTGTCATACAAATAGTTTGCAACAGGGGCACTTGACCGGCTAACACTTTTCTTAACAAGAAACTGCTGTGCCGACTTCTTATCTATGCGCCTGTCTTCAAAGCGCAGAAATTTTCCACATCTATCAATAACAATAATAAATCCAATCTCTTTGTATTCTAAACCAAAAGGGGCCACATCATCTCCACTTCGATGATAGTAATCATATAATGCTTTCAGTATCATCTCAACACCTCCTCACTATCTTTATCCGGTACAACAATCACTCCCTTTTTCATTTGGGCTCTATAAAACATAGCATTCGGTTTTTGTGGATTTTCCTCAAAGTCCATATCATAAAGCATAATGCCGAAATCCCTGTCTTCGGCTAAGGGATAATCAAGATTATCAGTACTTTCAATATACTTCCAGTTTGCAGAAAACTCACGACATCCGAGATAGGGCTGCGTAAAACATTGCCCTTGTGATGCCCTGCGTTCGAACATCTGATAATACTTCATAGGATTCTCGTCGGCACTTGGCTGATGCTTGGCAAAAGCCTCTTTCGGACGGTCTTTTACCGGAATAAATACTAACTTAGCATAAATTCGGTAACGCACATCCAGCAGAAGCAACGTGTTCTTCTGCTGGCGTGTCTTTCCATCATCTATATAAATTGGTTTCATGCTGGAATTTACCACCGCTCCAACTTCATTCCGTCTAATGGTAGCCCATTTAATAGGCCTGAATACCTCAATCTTGGTTATCTGCCAACGCATGGCATAACGTTTAAACAGTATCGCTTCAAAGATGGCGCGTGCCGCCGATGGCGTAATGACATCATAACTTACACGCTCTACTTTCAACTCCGGACGAGTGAAACAAGCCCAATCGCCCCACACCTCCAGACAATATTCTTTATCTGTATATTCCATATCATTCATCGTTTTCCTTGTTTTCCAATAAATCTTCCGGCTTCTGACCTTCAAAAAACCTTTTTGCCGACAAGGGAGTTACCACTTCACGACCGGTTTTTTGCTCCAACTGTTCGCGTGCCACACGAGCCACATCACCACCGTCAGCCGCACACTGCATATTTTCACCCAATGTCTGAGGATTTTTAGCTTTAGTAATACTTGTCGTAGAGAGTTCGGCCAGCATATTAAGAACCAATTCTTCATTGGTCATATTGTCCCGGAGATTTTCTTTCTTCAAGCCCTTGAACTGTTTGTACTCCTTTGCCGACTTTCCGGTCCATTGCTGATAGATAATGTCTGTAAGAGTAGCATATTGAACACCTTCCTCTACATTATGTAGTTTCCATTGATCTGTAAGATCTTTACGGATTTCAATGCTCTTCAAGCGTTGGTTTATCCAGTTGTCAGAATAACCAAGTCGCTTGTAGTCCATCATAGCTTGCTCAATACTCAACTCAGGGTCTTGCATCTGATCAAGACGTTCGGATGCTACATGTGCCATCCATTGCTTGAACGGTTCTGCCTTGGGAGATGGGATAGACTGAATGATACGTAGTAGTTGTTCTGTATCAGCCACATCTGTAAGTCGCATCTTACCGTCTGTGGCTTTCATTTTCAAACCGTGACAATTTGTCACGGTTTCATTTCCCTCTTCTTTAAGTCTTTGCTTTAACTTACGCCAATAAGCAGTTGCATCAACACTGTCTGTTAAAACTGACACCACATCAACTATCGAAAAATACCATTTTTCCTTTTCATCATCCCACACGGTGCGGACTTTACGTTCTTCAAACAATTTCAATGTTTCTTTCTTTGTCATATCCGTTTCTTTATATCATTAATACTTCCTCCAGCCAATGGTTATCAAGGCTGAGACCTGTGGTTTTATTATACTGAGACCTGTCTGCCAATACATATATTCCTTCCAATATTTCTTCGACAAGCCCATAGCCTTTCAGTTGCTTAAAATCATAGGAACGGATGCCTACAGTAAATTTCGCCAATTGCTTCACCAACGAGTAGGTACACCCCGATTCTTTCAACTGCTCTATAAGTTCCATGCTGTTTTCCCAATTTACGATAACATTTATACTTGTATCATCAATCAGGCGAAATTCTTTTGATGCAGTTTCAAAACATAGCTCAGTAGGTTTGTAGAGCCAGTGCTTTATATCCTTTTCATCAAATGTTTGTTTTCTGCTATACAATTGACAAAAATAGGCTTTCATGGTAGAAGGAGCAAACCAATCACTATCTTCCGGCAAATTCAACCGAGCATTGTTGGAGTCAGCCATTGAACCGAAGAGCTTTCGCTTCTCTGCCGCCAGACTGAACACAAATGTATGTCCCATGGCACTTCGTCCTTCCCGATTGCACCGTCCCGCTGCTTGCAATACAGAATCGAGTCCTGCTTCTTGACGGAACACAACCGGAAAGTCTATATCCACACCGGCCTCCACAAGCTGGGTTGCAATGACCCTGACAATCGGCTGCGACTCATCCTTCAATAAAGTTTTTATTTTACCAATAGTTTCGTGTAAGTGGGCAGGGCACATCATTCTAGACAAATGCAATTTCACTCCGTCATTGGGCAAACGGTCATACAGCTCTTTGGCATCTTTACGAGTGTTCACTATGCACAACACCTTATTATATTCAGACACCTTTGCAGCTATCTCATCGTATGTTTTTCCTGTATCATCGATTGACAACTTCACACGGCGAAGCTGGTCATGCAAAGCAAATTCTTCCGGAATAATTTCCTTGATATGTTCTATTCCCTTAAAATCAGCTTTAGGATTTGTTCCTTCTATCAGACCACTCAGTACCGGCTGGCTTGCCGTGGTAAACAATACCGAAACCCCGAACATTTCCTGATACGCTTTCAGCGCATCGACTATCGGCCGCAAGAAGCCGGTTGGCAACATCTGAACCTCATCCAAAACAAGAATTGAATTTGCCATGTTGTGCAGTTTGCGGCAATCAGATGTTTTATTGCTAAACATAGATTCAAAAAGCTGTACATTGGTAGTGACAATAATGGGATAGTCCCAATTCTCTGTAGCCAATTTTGCTTTTTCCCTATTTTCCTCGTCCTTAATATCATCGGGGTCGAAATTACTATGATGCTCCAATACATTTTCTTCACCAAAGATTTCCTTCAAAAGCCCTGCCGTTTGCACAATGATACTGGTATATGGGATGGCGATGATGATACGATTCATTGAATGGCTTACAGCATGCTTCATGGCCCATAACAAAGAAGAAAGTGTTTTACCGCCTCCCGTCGGAACTGTAAGACTATAAAATCCTTTTTCGCTTGAAGAAGTTCTACTGCATTGTTCTTTCACTTGCTGGCGGATGCGGTTCACTTTCGTATCAGCTGCATTCGATTGCAGTTTTTGCATATATGCCTCCAGCTGTGGAAGCAAATCGGCAAGCGTAGCCGAATTTCCCCGCTTCCGCCATGACTCTACATCCATAAACCGTTCTGTATCGAGCCGGTCGGCATCTACAAGACAGGAAAAAAGCATACGGGAAAGGTGATGAAAGTGTTTCCATTCAACCTTTGATTTAGAAAAAGGTGAATCAATAAATTCTTGGAATAATAAAGGTTTGTTTATGCTAATGTCACCCTCGTTTATTTCTTTGGACAATAGCCTCTCTTTCAATATGTTTTCCACATCCCCGAAATCATGTAACCCCGTGTGATGAGAAATAATTTGGTTTACAAGAAGATGGGAAACATCCTTTCCCATAAGTTCTTTTGCCAATATTCCACCCACAAAAGCATGGGTATGATCATCATAGCGCTTCTTGTCACTCGTAGGCAAACCATTCATCTTGCGTATGTATTGCTGGAATGCCGCCCGTTCCTTTCCTTTGTCATGAAGTAGGCCGAGCGCACGCCCCCAAGAAGGAAGTCCGAACTGCCCGGCGAAGGATGCCGCCATATCAGCAACCCCCTTTTGATGTTCATCATTGGTTTGTATCATCCATTGACCATTATCCCTATTTTGATACAAATGGGATATCAACTGATTTTCCTCTATCATCTGATTAAATTTATAAGGCTAGCATTCCACAAATATAGTGAATAATATCAGACTCTCGCAAAAGAAAATCATATTTCAAGTCAGCTCCATCAGTTTTCATCCTTAAAACAAGAAATACAACCAACAACGACAAGAACAGGCATTCCGCTTTGTCGCCTCTACGCGGAAAAAAGAGAACAAACCATTTCGGCGGGATACAAAAATTTCCGTCACTACATCTCTTTTAGAATCAGTAAGATGTAGTGACGGAAGAAAAAACAATCTGATTATCCACATAGGTAATCCAGCATTTATATTTCAATACAAATAACGTATAAAGCAAACGTTATCGGGCATTCCCATGTGATGCAATCATCCATCAATGAAGCTTTTATGGTATGATTGCAGATAATTAGTAAACATCAAGCTTTCACCACCGCCAGCAGCTCATCCGGTGTAACCAGTGACTGCTCGCCTGTAGTCATATTCTTCAAAGTCAGTTTCCCTTCGTTCATTTCATTTTCACCAACAATAGCGACAAAAGGAATCTGCTTGTCATTGGCATATCCCATCTGCTTCTTCATTTTAGAAGCATCCGGATAAATTTCAGCGCGCACCCCTGCTTCACGGACTTTTGTCAGGATAGGCAGACAATAAGCAGCCTCTTTATCGCCGAAGTTTACAAACAACAGCTCGGTTCCGTTCACCGCTTCTTTCGGATACAAATCCAACTGATTCAACACATCAAAAATACGGTCGGCTCCAAAAGAGATACCTACACCAGACATACCATCCATACCAAAGACACCGGTCAGATTATCATAACGGCCACCACCACTGATGCTGCCAATCTGCACATCCAAGGCCTTCACTTCAAAAATTGCTCCTGTATAATAATTCAAGCCGCGAGCCAAAGTCAAATCCAATTCCACTTCACTCTTCACACCCAGTGCAGACACGGTTTTTAATATGAATTCACTTTCTTCCACTCCCTTCAATCCCGCTTCACTGGTAGCAAGGACAGTCTTCAAAGTTTCCAATTTCTCTTCATTGCTTCCACTCAATAAAATAATCGGCTGCAATTTATCAATAGCCTCTTGAGGAATCCCTTTAGAAGCCAATTCCGCATTTACATTTTCCAATCCGATTTTATCCAGTTTGTCAATGGCTACGGTAATATCTACAATTTTATCAGCCTCCCCGATAATCTCGGCAATACCGGTCAATATCTTACGGTTATTGATTTTAATTGAAACACGTACTCCGAATTTACCAAATACACGGTCTATCATCTGTACCAGCTCCACTTCATTCAATAAAGAATTGCTGCCTACCACATCGGCGTCACATTGGTAAAACTCACGGTAACGCCCTTTTTGGGGACGATCCGCACGCCAAACCGGTTGGATTTGATAACGTTTGAAAGGAAAACTTATTTCATCACGATGCATCACCACATAGCGGGCAAAAGGTACGGTGAGATCGTAGCGCAATCCTTTTTCACAGAACTTGCTCGCCAGCTTTACCGCATTGCGGCTCAGCAATTCCTCATCGGTAATGCCGTTGAAATAATCACCTGAGTTCTGTATCTTAAACAATAACTTATCCCCTTCGTCACCGTATTTTCCCATCAAGGTAGACAAATTCTCCATAGAAGGAGTTTCAATCTGCTGATAGCCGAAAAGATGAAACACATCACGGATCGTATTGAATATATAGTTACGTTTCGCCATTTCCACCGGCGAAAAATCTCTCGTTCCTTTAGGTATACCTGGTTTTGCTGCCATAATGATTCTATTTAATTTATTTTGAGCCACAAAATTACACTAAATATTTCATTCGTAAAAAGAATACTTCTTAATATTGCTCATTGCCGGCAATATTAAGAAGTTAAACAGCCGGTGCCTTAAGTGCATATCTCAGTATGGGCCGTTTCCCTACGAACTCATTGTTTAATAATTTCGTAAGCTGTAGAATGAACCCCTCTATTCTCTATTTTTCCCTCCAATACATCCAAAGCGAACTCAATGCCCCGGACAGCCATCTGTGAGCTGAAAATATCAGCTGTTGCAACCAGTTTTCCCGTAGAAAGAAATTCTTTCATCACCGCATCATTATCAAAGCCCACTACAGGCAGATAGCAATTTTTTTCTTGCATCTGCTGAAGAACCCCCAACGCCATCGCATCATTGCTGCAATATACAGCTTTCAAATCAGGATACCGCATCCACATAGCCTGAAAAACTTCGGCGGCTTTCTCCGTTTCCCAGTCGGCCGGTTCGGATGCCACCAATCTTAACCCTTTTTCTTCTATCGCCTTGATAAAACCTCTTTTACGCTGCTGCGCATTATCGGCTGCCGCCAATCCTTCAATAATAGCAACTTTATCTTCATTCCGCAACTTCTTATCCAATAATTTACCCACTTCATACGCAGCTGCAAAATTATCCGGTCCCACAAAAGCCACTTCTACTCCTGCCTGCTCCAATAGCTGAGTATCCAACCGGATATCAATATTGATTACCGGAACTCCTTTCCTGACAGCCTCTACTACAGGCTGAACTAAGGCTTTTGAATCTATAGGAACCAATACGATAGCATCGACTTGCTGATGAATCAAGGAATACATCAAGTCAACCTGTTCCTCTACCTCTGTCTGTGTAGCCGTTCCCACACAAACCAAATCCAAAAACGGAAGAGGGGCCGCATACTGAATGGCCCCTTCTTTCATCACTTTGAAAAAATCGAGGCTGTCTCAAAATGAGACGGCCTTTTTTTGTGTTTGCAAAAAAATCGGGCAAGTCCTAACTTCGCTCAGTCAGA